>PMZB01000092.1 GCA_003170575.1 Chlamydiia bacterium
CCAATTGAGTTTGGGGATAAAGAAATTTCTGTAAATCTTAAAATTGGAAAAGATGAATATCCGATTAAGGCAAGGACTGTTGAGGAATTAAAAAAGGAGATTCTATTAGGTTTACAGCAAGTAGGTTTGAAGGATTTTCTGGATAAGACAGTCGATCATATTCGAGATGAAAAGTATGACACACTGATTGAGCCGTCGAATCTTGCAGCCTGTTGTGCTTCATTAAAATGGGAAAAGCCTTCCCCATGGCGGATCGAGCTTCCAACCCAAAAAAATCGACCATTTGTAATTCACTATGGACCTCGTCTGGATCAACATTTGGAAGTGCAACCTGTAAAAGGACCAGACAAATGGCGTTTGAGAGTTGGAAATGAAGAGTTTGACACAATTGAGCAAGTGTTGCAAAAAGCTAAGCTTCCTTTAGAAGATTGTGTAAGCAATCTTCCTATTCGCAAAAAACAGTACGATAAGTCCCTTAGTGAATTTCTCAGCCTGACTGTTAATTGCTTAAATGCTAATAAGTATACTCATAGGATGGACTTGCCTGAGCTCGCAGAAATTTGTGCCACATTAAAAGGGGAAGACCCTCGCCCCTGGCGGATTGAGTCCGCAACTCTGCAAAATCCAAAGATTGTGATACAGCACGGGCCTCAGCTGGAACAAAGATTGGAAGTAGAACCAGTAAAACGAGGAGAGAAGTGGCATTTGAGATTTGGTGACAATGAGTCTGAAGACGCTGACGACATTGACAAAGCCATTAAGAAAGTGTTGACATGGGCTAAGCTTCGTCCAGACGATTGTGTAGGCGAACTTTATGTTCGAAAGGTAGAGTATAATAATTCTCTAAAGGAATTTCGCGCGAAGAGTTTCAAGGAGTTTAAGGATAAGAAGTATGACGCGAAGATTAACCCGCTTGATCTCGAAGTAATTTGTACCACATTAAAAGAGGAAAATCCTTATCCGTGGCGAATTGAGCTCCCCACTCGACAGAATCAAAAGATTGTGATAGAGCATGGACCTAAATTGGAACAAAGATTGGAAGTAGAACCAGTAAAACGTGAAGACAAATGGCGTTTGAGAGTTGGAGATGAAGAGTTTGACACAATTGAGCAAGTGTTACAAGAGGCAGATTTTCGTTTACAAGATTGTGTAAGCAATCTTGTTGATCGCAAGAAACAGTATGATACTTCTCTTGGAGAATTTCGCACGAAGAGTTTCAAGGAGTTTAAGGATAAGAAGTATGACGCGAAGATTAACCCGCTTGATCTCGAAGTAATTTGTGCCACATTGAAAGAGGAAAACCCTCAACCATGGCGGATTGAGCTTCCCACTCAACAGAATCAAAAGATTGTGATAGAGCATGGGCCTAAATTGGAACAAAGATTGGAGGTAGAACCACTAAAACGAGGAGACAGGTGCTGTTGGAGTGCTTTGGACAGAGAGTTTGACAATATTGAGGCTGTGGTGGTCCAAGGAGCTGGTTTTCGTTTAGAAGATTCGGTAAGCAATCTTGTTGATCGCAAGCAATACAAGGACCACATCGTGCAATTACAACAAAGCCAAGCGAGTGAATATCGCGAGTGGGTTTTGAAGGAGTGTAAGGCTAAGAAGTATGACACAGCGATAAACCAGCCAGAACTTGGAGTAATTTGTACTGCCTTAAAAGGAGAAAATCCTCATCCGTGGCGAATTGAGCTTCCCACTCAACAGAATCCAAGGATTGTGATACAGCACGGAGCTAATCTTGAACAAAGCTTAGAAATAGAACCAGTAAAACGAGGAGACAAGTGGTATTTGAAAATTGGGGAAAGAGAGTCTGATTTCATTGAGGATGCGGTGAAAGGGGCTGGTTATCGTTTAGAGGATTGTGTGAGCAATCTTTCTCTTCGCAAGAAACAGTATGACAACCTTGTACTTGAGCTGACTGGACAGAGAAAAGGCTGGTTCCAATTGAGGAAAGGGCATTACTTTTACGAAGGAGCGATTCATTCCCCCGAAGAAGAAGAGGCCCAGAGAACTAGACTTAGAGAAAAAGCGAAAAATGCACGAAATCCTATTGCTGCACTGTATAAAGATACGCAAAAAGGGGAATATGCCTTGTTAGTATGTTCTCCAAAGGGAGATATACCAAGATTGGCCATAGCAATAGAAACCATGCCCGTGCCCTGTCTTGTTTGCCAGGATCGAAGAGGCGCAACCTTAGGATCTATTTTGCCTGAAGGAGTGACAAGTTTTAGTGACGCGCAGGCATTAGAGAAAAGAGCAAAAACAGATGATGAGTTCTTTTCTGTTGCAGGGCAAACATTCTTCACTAACTTTTCATCCTTTGAAGAAGTTGAACATGCAGTAGGAGATCTTCGGGATCACATTCCTGAGAATAAACGGGTTGTAGTAGTTTTTCGGGATGCCGATAAGAGGCTTTGTCTCTATGCTTTTACAAAGGCTGGCGCTGCAAGCAAGTACTTCATCGACCAAGATGGAGATGTTATCGAGCTTTATCAAGATGCCCGCTTCGTTGAAGCATACGATTCCTTTGGTGATTTGGGTTACTTAGGTATTTCATTTGATCAGCTGCGTGCACAACCGCCTGTTCCAGCTGGCCCTCAATTTTCTGTCGCAGATTTTGATGCAAAGGGAAAACACTTTTTTACGGAAGGCTCTCACGAACAAATTAAGAATAGACTTCTTGCAATTCGCCCAAAGATTCCAGAAGGACATCGCGTTATCAGTGTTCTTAGGGATGGAGATGCTTATTATCTTTACGCTCTCCGTGGAGGAGAAGAGTCAGAGGTGAGGATTCGCATGCTTGCAAAAAAACCCGATGGTATTTCTCTAATGTTACGGGGAGGGAGGGAGAAAGAAAAATTTGCAAGTTTTGAAGATCTTTGTACGCAGCTCAATGCTTTAACTTTACTGGATGTGGAGGGGGCAGCGGCACCAGAAGCTCCAGCACCAGCTCAAGCAATTCCTGCTGAAGCTCCGGCAGGCGTCGAGATCTTAGCGTCGGGAGAGTGGCTTGAAGATACATCGGATCCGATTACAGATGCTGAAGCTAAAAACGCGTTCCCTGCACTAGTTGCCTCTGATGAGCCCCTGACCCATGCTCATCAATTTCGGGTTTGGGTAAAAGGGCTGGCAATAGCGCGGACAGAAGCGGAGAAAGCTCGCGTGGAAGCAGCGAAGGAACGAATGAAGCATTTTTCAATTGTGGATCAGTTTTGGCTCTCCGAGCTTGCTAAGGGGTCAACAGTTGTTGCCGAGGGAACAAGGCGGCAAAAACAAGCCCAAGAAATTACTTCGAAAGTGTTTGAAGAGAGCTATAAAGACGAGGGGAACAAAGAAGCCATGCGCCAATATTTTGGGCCTAATGAACAAGAGTAAGAAAAAAAGAAATAAAGCTTCCCAACAAATCTTGCTGGTAGAAATTGATTTTTCTTCCTACAATCACTCGCGCCATCATTGTTTGCGGTCATGGCGGAATTGGTAGACGCGCTAGATTCAGGTTCTAGTTGGGGTAACTCAGTGAAAGTTCAAGTCTTTCTGGCCGCAATTTTCCACGACATCCTTCTAAAAAATGTGTTTGATCATATTTGATATTTCATAGTTACATTTAAAAAAAAGTTTTGATAGAAGGTCTTATGTCATTATATTTAAGCGGCCGTGAATTATTAATCCGATGCCTTGGTCTTGGCTCTCGAATCGTTTAACTGTTTCTCTAATGTTGCGATTGCATCCTCGAATTTTTGCAGGAAGATTGGAGTGAGTTGAGGCCTCGCGGTACGGTCCAACACAAGCATCTCTTTTATAAGCGTATCTTCCGGCGAATCTCCAAGTTTCTGGAGAAGTTTTTGGTGCGCTTTCTCAAAATCTTCTTTCCTTCTTGTTTTACTCAAGAAAGGATTCGCTTTCTCTCCATACATGAGCTCAACGAGAGTGATGCCGAGTGCCCAGACATCATTCGCTTGACTAGATTTATGCGGTTGTCGGGTCTCGGATTCGTGTTGTATTTCCCAGTCTCCATAACTTGGTGTTGTAGCTGATCTATTTCCCTCTGCTATAGGCGCGACATCCCCTACTATACCAACAATACGTTTTCCTTCTTTCTTAAGAAAAAGATTAGCCGGTTTGAAATCCATGTGAGCATACTTGATTGGAGCTCCTTTGTCATCAAGGTCCAGGCTGTAATGATGAATATGAGCCAACCCTTGCGCTGCGTCACGTACAATGGAGAGCCTTTGGAGCCGTTCTTGAAGGTTTTTTGGTCGCGAGTGAAATAAAGATTCTGCTGTTCCCCCATCACAGAATTCAGATTTTATCCCTTCTTCGCGGTTGAAATAAACCTGTCCTGTCTTCGGAAGGTAGTTCAGCGAGGTCTTTACGTAATATTTCCTTATTTTAAGAATATTGGGGCCGGCAAATTTTTCCATCTTCTGAGCCTCTTGCTTTAAGATGGGGCCACCAAAGTCTATTGGTGTGGCCTCAACATATACCTTGGCACGGAGATTTCCCTTTACTATTTTCCTGGCAATCTTGGAGGAACCTACTCCGAGGTTAGTACCCATCCCTACTGTTATTGTACCGTCGGCCTTGATGTGCATTTGAATAAATGTTTTTTGAAGGAGGATTTTCACCCGCTTATTTTCATGAGATGATTGTTCTTCAATGGCTAGGTTAAAGAGCTTGTGGAGCACCTTGTCCCCGTGTGTTTTCAGATACTTTGCATCTTCGGGGGATAACTTTGTGCATTGAAGATCTTCTTCTGTGAGCAATGGTTCTGTGTAGGTTATGTCAAAAGTACAGGTGTCTTTTTTTGTAACAATCGCACGATAAAGTGTGTTATTTACAGTTACAAATACACTACCCTTGCCCTCCTTGTCAGCTTGCTCAAGAAGGCGCAGTAAGGCAGGCTTAGATACTTTCCCTTCTCTTTTCCCTGATTGGAGAATACTCATTATGGAATCGAAAACTTCCTGCTTTTCCCGAGGAAATTCTTTGTGTTCTACTCTCACTTGTTTTGAAGCGATGATAAATCGGCCATCTGCGTCCTTCTGGCATCCAAGACGAACGTACTGTTCGCCGATAGAGACGAAACGAGTTGCTTCCTTGCTCGGCGCTTCTTCAGCCTCAAGCATGAGCTGTGCACGCGCAGAAACATATAGTTCCTCTTTGATAATATTTGTATCAACACCTCGCTCATCAAATTCAGGCGTTCGGACTTCAAGTGTATTAGTTTCTGCAGAATATATTACAAACTTCGGGGGGCTTGATCCCCGCCTGACGAGTTGAAGACCGGACTTACCTGATTCTAGTTGTGCAAGCTCATCGTCGGAGAGCTTCTCAGTAACTTGAGGCAAGGAGTAGTCTATGGTGAAAGATGAATTAGTATCCTTTTTAAGGGTTGCACGAAAAACTTGATCGTTCAAGCTGACAAATACGCTTGCCTCACCTACCTCATCGGCCTGTTCAAGAAGCTGTTGCATTTTACATATGGCATGCTCACCCAAACCACTCTTTTGAACACGAAGCTGTTCTTCGATGCCGACCCAAGAGTGCTCTTTTTGCGCGCTTATTCCTGTTGGATGTTTCACAAGGAGATAGGTAAGGGAAAAACTTGGACTATCCTCGGAAAATGGGTTGTATGTGAGCCGCTGATAGCCATTGCCGATGAGAACTGGAATGGAGGCAGAACCGTTGACAACTGCCTGTTTACAGAGAGATTCAATTTGAGACGCATAGTGTTGCACGGGGGCAGGAGGCTCTACTAGCATCGAAAAGATGGTAACAGAGGTTGCGTCAAAATTTTTCCAACATTTGAAGAAATAAGCCTTATTCCCGATCTTTTTGTATTGACTTACGGGTTTAATACGCGTGGCTTTTCGAAGTACAGCGTTCTGTACCAACTGATCTCGAATGGAAAGATATTCCTTTGTTGAGGCAATTTCTTTATTTACGCTCGTTTCATCTAATGATAAATCTTTGACAGAAAAGGTATTGGTCTCCTCTGTGTACTCGATAGAATGTAGCTTGGAGTCATCCTTTCGCACAATGTGTGGTCCAGGAGTTTTGAGTCGTGTTAGGCTGACTTTCTCGAGGGCTGACTTTTCACCCTCGATCACAGGGGGGGGCATTTCTCCACGAAGATGCTTAAATGCACTTTTTACTGAATCTGCTAAAGGCTTTGATTTTTGCGAAGAGAGAGTTTTGTTGAAGAGGAGAAAATGCGTGCCAGTGTCAACAGTGATCCATTTACGACTGAACATGCCTCTTAACCAGTGTATACACCGTGCCAGAAAGCTCAGTGAAGATTTTTTGATAACGGTTACAGGGAAAGAGGACCCATCGGGTCGATACCAAGTTCCCTCAGCTCTTCCCTCAGCGGGGATTTTTTGGGTAACGTGAATGATATCTTGATCTTGAATAGGTGTGCTCATTGTGCTCGCTTCGCTTTTTGTAAGAATATTTTCTCTATAACAAAAAAGGGAGCATTATAAAAGATTTTTTTTTATTCCAGTGGTGCTTTTAAAAAAAATTACCATCTATCGATA
>PMZB01000198.1 GCA_003170575.1 Chlamydiia bacterium
GAAGTACAACAAGGAGTACAACCCGACCATAATGCAGCGATGGATGTAGAAACCGGCTCTGCAGATATGGAAATAGAAGAACTGGAAAAACAAATAAAACAACTAGCAATCTCTCCTCAATGGCTTGCACCTGGAGAAGTAGAAGGAATAGTTGCCGCAACAATAAGCATCCAAGATCCTCAACTTTGGGCGGAGTATGCAAGTACACTTTTTTTATTCAGAATACTTGACCAAACGCTTACCATAACCACTCGAGACCAACTTTCCCTCACGATAGCTAAACAAGTGGACCGGCTCGTTTCCGAATTGGAAAGCAAAGCTCACGAAAAATTTCCATTTGATACCTGCCTCGCCCAAACTATCCGAATGCAAATACAGGGAAGAATAAAAAGCGTTACGGATCTACTTACTCAAGTTGATCCTCAAGTCTTTGAAAAATTGAGTGGGAGAATTGAAACTATAAGTGATGCTTTTTCTCTTATTTCATATCCAAAAGGGCTTGAAAAATATGATCAGGGACAGGAATGTAATACTCTCAAACTTATGGCATCTGCTTTAATAGGTCTAGACGTAAAGCCTATATTGCAGAAAATCCTTGAATCTCCTTTACCCGCCAATATAACCGCGTCACTCATAGGCCTACTTTGGGGACAAGTATTTATTATATCTTTCAGTGGTTATTCGGGGCTTAACAATTTTGACCTTTCTCAATCTCTACAAGGCTTACCACAAGAATATCTGTCAACTATACAAGAGCCTGCACAATCCATAAAAAATGAACTCCTGAAACAGGAAACAGAGCTTCAAAAGAAACGAAATCTTTTGCTAGAAGAATGTTTTCGAATAGCTCCCTTTATGAGGGGTTGTGAGTTTTTACAAACAAGAAATTTACATTGCTTAACCCAACTTGTTGTTGCTGCTGCTCACCTCCCATTATTACAGGCTGACGGCATATTATGGGAACCTCTTCTCATACAGTTGCAAAGATTTGTTTCGTATGGCATCCCTGTTTCACCACAACTGGTTAGCCTTTATGTAGATAACTTACACAAGCTTCGCATCTCACTGAAACAAAGTTTTTCCTTTTCTGATGAAAACATACAAGAGACACTCGTCGAGTTAACCTCCAAGAAGAAAGTAGATCCTTTAATGGCCTTGCTTACTCTTCAATCTGTAAGCAAAAGCGAAAAAGAAAACTTAAAAAAACTTCTTCAACAAAATCCTTGCCCTCTTATTGACTTTTTGATGCAAGGAGGAAATCTGACTCTGTACAGTAAACTAGAAGAGCAAGGTATATTCAGCATTCGAAGGTGGTGGGATATTCACTGGAGAAAAGAGACTATCGTCTCACTCAAGTCTTTCTCCCTAAGCGATTGGAAAGCATTATATTCTTTACTTTACAAATGCAAGCGTATGGATTTCAATGACCTTGTTCCTCAAGGCAAAGAAGAAAAAGAACTTTTTACAAGATTAAGTAAACTGTCCTCTTTACCATATGACATAAACGTAAAACATATTTATGAATGTCTTCACAATCCCTCTCCTGAAGCTCTGAGGTTAGAAGACTTTATTGCTGTAAAAGACTCCCTGACACCTGGCGAGCAGTTTACTCTAGCTTCTGCTGTTCCTTCATTACAATACACCAACATCCTTTTGGGTCTGGCGGTACAAGCGGGAGTTATAAGAGATGCGTCTTTGTATCCCACTTTAAGCGTCCCAACAGAACCTCTTATTCGCGCTTTTTCATCACTGACTTTTGCGCAAAGCAAGAGCTGGCTCGAGGCATATATTCCTACCACAACAATCCGCCTAATAGACACTCTGTCTCAGGAGCAAAAATATGAAATTCTTAGATGCTTTTCGCTGCCTGGGGCACGTTTGGAAACGCAAACGCAGGATGGGTTAAAATTGCCATCGCAAGGGTGGCTAGATCTTTTCGGTGTCTCTCTAGAGCAAGCAAAAGCAATTTGCGCTCCTCCTCTATCTTGATTCCGAAATAAAGAAGCTTGACCTTAAAAAAAAAATTCTTTATATTGTGAAAAAATGCGAGCTCAAGGGTTTTGTATGGGTTTAGATTCTTTTTCTGTGCAGTTTCATTCCTTTTTTGAATCTCAATCGATAGAAGAAAGTCCTTCTTTAGAAAAAGCTATTAAGCAGGCTGAGGAGATAATTGCGAAGAGCAATGCGGAACAAATGGTTTCTCGGCAATCCATTCAGGCGATGGGGAAGGTTTCTGCATGTTTCAAAAACTTTCCAGAGATTCGAAAAGGCATTCAAGACATCATCAGAAGTGAGATAAAGAAAATAGAAGACTTAGGGGGGCAGGTCTTGCTCAAAAAGCGTCCTGCTGAAGAAGCTGCCCCAGAAGAGCCAACAGCAAAGAAAAGGAAACAAGAACAGCCTGAAACTACTACAGAGATGGAAGTAGAAGAGGCTGAAGAGGAAGCAGTCTCCCGCAAACGAGTGAGAGAAGGGGAAATAGAAGGCGCACCTTCTGCAAAAATAGCTATAGAGGATCCTTGGGTTGAGTATAAAAGCACGAATTTACTGATCAAAGTATTTAACCAAAAGATTACATTCGACTCTCCAGACCAACTTTCCAGGGTTATTTCTGAACAAGTAGATCAAGTGCTTTCTGAATTTGAAACTGAGGCCAAAGATAACCCAGAAATACGTCCGAAGCAGATAGCTGCAGTCAAAAAACTGGTGCAGGAAAGAATAAAAAGTGACATGGATCGCCTGTCTCAAGTTGATCCTGCCCTTGTTGGAAAATTGGGGAAGGAAATAAAAACCATAGCTAATGCATTTTCTTTCATCACATTCCCTAAAGGCTTTGAGCAATATGATGAGGAACTTCGCTTCGGCTGTATCGGATTTATCAAAGAATTTAATTCAGAAGTCATAGATATAAACTCTCTTTTTCAGAAATTATCCGAGTTTCCTGCAGAAATTCGAGCGGATCTATTAGAGCAATTTTGCCACATCCTGGGTCTTACTTCCATAAAGAAGGAGGAAGGATTCGTTCTAGGAAGAGAAGAGCAGCGTGAGAAACTAACGAAAGCAAAAGCACACGAGCCAGCTATTGTCAAATTTGAAAAAGAACTCCGAGACAAAAAAATCGAGTTTGAAAAAGAACGCGGTCTTGTACTAAAAGATCTTTTTCGAACAGCTCCATTTCTGGCTGATTCTGAGTGGTGGAAAAAAGCAAATTTAAATTGCTTGAAACTGCTGCTTACTGAAATGAGAGCGGGCAAGCTTTCATTTTTACCAACTGAACCAAGAGTTTGGACGCTTCTTCTTAATCAGTTAAACCAAACTAACACTCTTCATATTCCTCACCCATCAAAAATGCTTGATCTTTTGGCACAAGATCTAAACACCTTCCTTCACGAATTGAAAGAAAAATGGAATCTTTCTGAGGAAACGGCGGCCATACTAGGATTAGATCTTTTCGAAAATAATTTTGATCTTCAACATGCCTTACACGTCCTCCCCTCGACAACCAAAGAGGACCAAGAATATTTACAAGAACTTCTTCAAGAACATCCCGTTCCTATCATCAAGTTTTTGATGGAAGGAGGATCCCTAACTCTGTTCCGTGATCTAAAAACTCATGGTATATTTTGGAAACCTCCCTGGTATGATATTCAATGGACAAAAGAAACTATTGCACAGCTCAAGTCTTTCTCTGAAAGCGATTGGGAAACTCTTAAATTACTCTGTAAAAAATTCGATGATATCAATTTCAATGATCTTGTTCCTCAAGATCAAATCACAAAAGACTTTTTTACAAGGTTAAGCAAAGTCGCGCGTTGGGTATCTTTTACTTCTGTGCAACAAGTAGTAGAATGCCTCCACAAACCTCAGCTTGTGCCTGGAGATCTTTATTCATATGATTATAGCACTCTAAAAGATGCTCTTACACCCCTTCAACGGTACACTCTAGCATCTGCTGTTAGTGAGCTACAAGATACCCCAATTTTTTGGTATCTAGCCGAAGATGTAGGAAGCGAGTTTTTCTTTGATAAAATTTCTTCTAGTTTCCTTTCAACTGTTCCAACAGGACCACTTATTCGCGCCCTTGCCTCCAAGCCCTTTCCTCAAATCAAGAGCTGGCTAGAGGAGTATATTTCCCCCCAATTAGAAATTCAGCGCATGCACACTCTGACTCCAGACCAAAAATATGAAATCCTTCGAGCATTTCCTCGATATGGATCCCCTTTACCAACACAGGGGTGGTTAGATCTATTTGGAGTATCACAAGAGCAAGCACAAGTTATTTGTGCTCCAGGTCCTGATTGGCAGGGCAATCCCAACCTTGAATACCAACAAAGGAAGTTATCTAAACTTGACCCACAGGATCCAGATGATTTACTCATCAATTGTTTAGGGGACACGGTAAAGATTCTTATGGACCTCTCTAAAACACATAGTATCTGTGGTGAAGCAAAGGTCATGACTTGGGGACCTTGTTCTGAGCTTTCTTTATGTTCTGATCGAAATAGCGTTCCTTTAGTTATTAGACATAAACCAGAGGGAGAGGCCCATACCATATATTCTCAAGGCGTGACGAGTGATTTTGATTTTCCCGTTGCAGCAGTGAGGATTTTAAGAAAATATATCGAATTAAAAGGAGAACCTATTGGCAAGGATACTGAGCTAAATTTTGAGATAGTCCGTATTGCGATTCATCTTAGAGAAATACACCCCTCAGTATTCTTCGAGAAAAAAGAACGAGACAAACCTTTCCCTCCGCAAGAATGCGATCCGGCAACACTGCCGGAGCAAATTTCAGAGATTCATAGCACGTTGTATAACATGCATAAGGAATCCAAAACAGTTCTCGAACTCCTTAAAGGCTCCTATCATGACTTTGTTAAGGCGGCGGAAGCGAAAAAGCTATTAAAAGGAAGTCATTACAACAGAGACCATTCAGGCCATAGAACCGTTTTTTCCTTGATCACCCTTTTTCTCATGACTCGTTTAGCTGACAGCTCACCTGAGGGTACGCTCACAGAGATTTTTCTTTCTGACTTTATTCATCTCAAACTTAAATCGCTCGCCCGGGAAGAGTATGAAGTGAAACTTGAGGACAACCCATGTGTTTGGGATGAGGATAAAGAAGCGCAAGCAAGAAAATTTGAAGAGTTTCAACATTCAATTGCGTGGCACACATTATCTGCGCTGACTCCGGATCCATCCTTCCCTCCATCTAAGTTCTTGAAATTGATGAAAGAGCTGCAAAAACTTTCCCAACAACAATTTTACTCGATTATTGCTTCGGCGCTGGAGCTTGTGACGAACAGCGAAGACACATTTGACCCAGTGAGTGATATTTTCGATAAATGGCAGAAGTCGTGGCCGGAAGGCATTACTTTGTCCGGAGATGCTAAAAGTATTCTTTTTAAGCTCGTAAATAATTACATAACTTTGGTTGATAAATATTCCGCTCAACTGGAGCCGAACGCAAAAATTCTCTTCGATCCTCTCGGCGTGGACACCTATGGGCCAAAATCTGCTGTACCACCCTTTGTGCGTGGAGAAGGAAATTATGCAAGCGCTTTAGGCACTGAATTTACCTTCCACAACCCAGTCCTTCACGAGGGAAACTGCGGTGTGAATGCTCTCCAATCTGCTCTGAATGGCCCTGGCGCCTACACGGGGGAGGGCGAAAAAAGTAAGGCCGAAGTTCAAACGGACCAATTCCGGAAGAAAGCTGTAGACTTTGTTACAGCTAATCGTGCTTTCTTAAGTGGAATTTACGGTCCAGGCCCAGTTGAGGAGTTTATCGTCAAATACAACGATCCAACACAGGCTGAATGGACAAGCCCCCTTGTATGGCACTGTAAAGCAAGGTTTGACGCCTCTGCTTTCAGGGCAGAGATTGTCAACTATGCGACTATCCCTATCCATAAGCTCGAGCTGAGTCAAAAGTATGGGGATGAGTATGTGGATAGCTTTATTCGTACTTACAATAATCAAACCCAATCTGAATATAGCGACCCTATCGTGTGGGAATGTGCCGCAAATGTATATGGCCACACAATCAACCTCTATAGCCGAGCTGAAGCTACTTCTTTCGAACTTGATGCACAAGACAAGGTAAAACCGTCTGGAGTATTTTCCCCTCAAGGCAAAGAGCCTCTTCTTCCACCTCTAAACATCATGCTCTTTGGCCCACACTACGTCTGCCTTATTCCGAAGGACTAATCTTTGCAAAAGGCTCTTTGCAAAAGCTCTTGCGATTAATCAGAAAATCTGTTACTTTAAAGTTACAGACGATGGGTGAGTTAGGTTCATGGAATATCAAATTGAGATTTATCAAACAGATAATGGCAAGCTTCCCTACAAAATCTGGTTGAGTTCTCTTCGTGATACCAAAGCAAAAGCAATCATTCGGCTTCGCTTAGATAGACTGCGGCTGGGAAATTTTGGAAATTGTAAATCTGTTGGAGATGGAGTTTTTGAGTTAAAAATCGATTATGGGCCTGGCTATCGAATATATTTTGGTAAGATTGGAAGGCAAATTGTCCTTTTGCTCACCGCCGGAGATAAAAGCACCCAATCAGGAGATTTGAAGAAAGCAAAATTATATTTAGAAGATTATAAAATTAGAGAGTAAATATGAAAAAAAAACA
>PMZB01000218.1 GCA_003170575.1 Chlamydiia bacterium
CTATTCATCCATCCCGCCTCAGCCTTCTTTGGAAGAGGGGCTAAAAGACAAGGTGTGTAGGGAATTAGAGGAGGACGTAAGCTCCAGCTGGGATGATTTCCTATCACCCAATGAGGGAAATCCTCAGAATATGGCTCCGCTTCTGGCTCAGATGGGTTATGGGGTTTATGTCGGCCCTGGTACGCAGCGAATCATGTTTGCGGCCGGATTAGCAGATCCTCGAAGATGTATAGGAATTGTTGGGCTTGATGTAAATCAAAATGTCAAGAAGGTGAATGAAGTAAGTATACTTTTTTTTCGTCTCTCCGCTTCTCGGGAAGACCTCATCCAATTAGCTCGGCTTCCTAAAAATGAACAGGATAAAACGTCAAAACTGAAAGAGATAGATGCCAAGATAGTTAAAGATGACCTAATTCCTCCCTTTATGAAAGACTACTATAGAAAAAATCTGCAGAATTATGTGGGGTTTTATTACAAAAGTGAGATGAACTGTTGGACTGACGATCCACAACTTTATAAAGGAAGCGCACATTTATGGGGCCCGTCATTCAATCAGGTAAATTACTTTAAGCACGACTCTGTTTTTCAAAAAATCCGAGAGTATGCAATAGCCGGAAAGATAGTATCGATAGTTGGGAATATTAATGATTTATCCCTTCTCAACGGCTATCCAATTGGAATCGTGGATATATCTACCATCTATTAAATATTCCTTTATAAAGTTTGATGATGTAGGCTTTCTTCAAGGAATTAGGACTAACTCTGGCGAGTATGCTGTCTATCAATTATTTACGTACGAAGGCTTAAGCTTGGAACAAAATTCGGAACTGAAAGGATTGCATTCACGCCTCCTGGACGAATGGTATCGGATAGATTGGCCAAAGAAATTAACTCAACATATGTGGGGTTCTCCTTGGGCATGTAAATATTCTGAATCTCATCCTGTTCTTTGGGCATCTTATTCTCACGAAGCATTACTCGGGCTAAGAGAATATTGTGAAACATACCTATTGCAGATAAGCGATCGTTTTATAAATACCGAAGGTGAAGGTGTTAAAAAACTTGGGGAAGTTCCTCTTGAGTTTCTTAAAAAAGTTGTTCATGATCCGAAATTGAAGAGTTGCGTTGAGAATCTTATCGAGTACTGGCGCGAGATTGGTTTGCAAGCGGATATGGTTTTAATGGAAATTCCAGGATGGAAAGAAGCTTTTGAGAATGCAGTGAAAGAGAAGTGCATCCAATTAAGCCATGTCCAGCACAGGGCTGAAGACTTGGGGTTGTGGAGAACTTTTGTTGATAGGTTTGGCAAGTCGCGACTAGAAAATTTATATCGAGAATGCGGTTTATGCATGCCCTATTATTATCAGGAAGAAGTAAAAGAAGATCTGGGAGAATGTTCTGAAAAATATACCGATTATGAGTGAAGAATTAGCTTTACGGTTTATTTCTCTACGATCCGTGCGCCACGAAGTGTGCACTATCTAGCTGCTAGGACGAGAGCCAAAACTATAAGGACGAAGCTCAATAAGGTCACGGCTTGGATCAAGCGAGAGAGAAACATGCTCCCGCTGAGGAAAGTGTGGAGGACATTCATCGCGAAGATAAGAGGGCACATACAATACTACGGTGTGTCGCATAACTCTAGATGGGTAGGAAACTTCATACATCAGGCTGTCAGGATCATGTTCAAATGGCTGAACCGTCGTAGTCAACGCAAAAGCTTCACGTGGCAGGATTTCGAGCAGTTTATGCAAGCATATCCATTGCCTTCCGTGTGCGTTGTGCATAGTCTGTTCTAAATGGGGAACAGATAGTGGTAAAGGATATTATCTTGAGCCCGTTGCCTTAATTGGGCACGACGGGATCTAACTGGGGGGGGGCACGAGCAATCGTCTCCTCTACCACATCTAATGCCGAATGAGCTGCTTTTTGAGTCGGGTCAATTCTCGAGATTTTTTTTCTTTTCGGCTGGATCCAGTCGGTCGATGAAGAGCACGCCATTTAAGTGATCATTTTCATGCATTACAATTTTTGCTTCCCAGCCTGAAAGCCTCGTTTTTTGCCATGCGCCTTGCTCATCTTGATACGAGATGGTGATGGAAACAGGGCGATCAACAGGTGCATAAATCCCAGGAATACAGGGATTTCCTTCTTGCTCGGTCCACGTCTCTTGACTTGGGTCCTCGATTTTTGGGTTAATAAATACCCTTGGAGGGCCTGGCACAAGAGTTCCATCAGCATTTCGTATTGGGAAGCAAGCGACAAAGAGGGCAAGGCTTACGCCCACTTGAGGTGCTGCCATCCCAAGGCCATGAAATGACTTTACCGTATCTTTCATGTTCTCAATAAGTGTGAGAATTTCTTGGTCAATTGTGTGAATGGGGAGAGATTTTTTTCGAAGGATTGGGTTTCCGATATAGATAAAGGGGAGGATCATCTACTGTGTCCTATTTTCTTGTTACCCAATACATAATAATGATAAAATATTTTAGGCAAAATACTTTTTATAGAAAATTAATATGAGGCAAGCATGGCGCTTTCAGTTCACGGATCAGGAGCTCGTACTGCACCTGCAGTACAAAATGAAATACCCGCTCCTCTCAGACAAAATGAAAACACGAATGGGCTTGTGGAAAGAGCCACCACTATTTTTCAAAAGATAAAAGGTCTCTTGTCCGCAGCAAGTGAGAAAAAACCGAACTTGAACAATGCATCCTCTGTATCACAGCAAGTACAGGCTGTCTCTAAAAAAGAGATGCTTCAAAATATTAAATTCCCCGATGGACCATGCCTTGAATTAGATTTGAAAGACTTTATTTGTACAGATGTGGATATAAAAGCAGATTGTGGATTTAAAGACTATATAGCTCCCAACGAATGGCATCCTGAAAATGTGGCTCCTCATCTCAGAGATATGCCTCAAGGAATTATTGTGACTGTAGGGGCCGAGAGAGCATTGTTTGATCTTTTTTTTGCGGATCCTGCAAAATGCGAAGGCCTGGTAGTTAAAGATATCAACCCTCGGGTCAAAGCCTATATAGATTTTAACGTCCTTTTGCTTCGTATAGCAGAGTCCAGAGAAGAATATTGTGCATTAGCCAAAAGACCGGAAAATGACGAGGCTCTCAAGTTCAGACTTGATGCAATCCGAGCCAAGATTGAGGGAAGTCAAGATATTCCGTTATTTCTTAAAGGTTATTATCAAAAGTATTTAAAAGACTTTGCGGGCGTATATTATAAGATAGATAAAGACTGGGCCTATGGATCTACCTGCTATCCTTCAATGGTTGATGCTTTCTCCGAAGTAAATTACCATAAAAACGATGCTCTTTTTGCGAAACTTCAAAGCTTTGCAAGAGCAGGAAGGATTGTATCAATGAGTGGAGAGATTAATGATTTATCCCCTCTTCAAAAACAACAGATTGCCGTTGTTGATACATCGAATGTGTATGCGTATAGCATTCTTAATTTACAAAGGTACTCCTCTGATCGACCGATTCGCTTCATTTGGGTAGTTGGAACAGGAGGAAGATACCCGTCTATTTACAACTCGATAGAATTTACTCCCTTGAATACAGAAGAGAGAGAGGAATTAGATTGTATACATAGAAACCTTAAAGCTGCTGCCCAAAAAGAGAATTCGACGCAAACAGAATGGGTTACAATTTTGGGGTGGTTGCTTTTCGATTGCCATACTATTGAAAAAAAGGGTCAGCCTCCTGCTTCCATTTATTGTCGTGAAACGTTGATTAGGCTTCGGGAGTTTTGCGAAAAATATTTATTTGAGATCCCAGAGGTTGGTTTTATCCTCATGAAAGGCGACTGCTTGACAAAATTAAAAAATCTCCCACGGCAAAGTGTAGAAAACTTTAGCAAAGACTCCAGACTTGAGCCGCTTATGAGCGACTTGTGTCAAAGTTGGCGCTATTTAGGAAGGACGTATATTGACTTTATGGATATTCCTGGATGGAAAGACGAGTTTGAAAAACACATGGTAGAAACATGGTTTGGTTTAGAAGGTCTGATTACGCTCTTACGAGGCGAGGGGTTATTGCAAGAATTTATTCATCGCTTCGGTAAAGACCGCATCGCTCGTTGGAAGCCAGAACATCTGGCTCTGTTAGGTCTTTGATGGAAATTATTCCTTCACTACAGGTACACTTTCCTCCCGTCTGTATTTCGAGGTAAAGTATGTCTGAGTATGATCACAAAAGTGTGGAAAAGAAGTGGCAGGATTTTTGGGAGGAGCACCACACGTTTCGATCTGAAGTAGATCCATTAAAGCCAAAGTTTTATGTACTGGATATGTTTCCCTATCCTTCTGGTGCAGGGCTTCATATCGGACATGCTGTGGGATATACAGCAACGGATATTATTGCGCGGTATCGAATGACCCTTGGGTGCAATGTCCTTCACCCGATGGGGTGGGATAGTTTTGGGTTGCCTGCTGAACGATATGCGATCCGTAGCGGCATCCACCCAGCTATCACAACCCAGCAAAATATCGACACATTTAGAAGGCAGCTTAAGGCTCTTGGCTATAATTACGACTGGTCGCGCGAGATCTCTACTTGTGAGCCGTCTTACTATAAATGGACCCAGTGGATATTTACCAAATTATATGAAAAGGGCTTGGCATATGAAGCAGAGGTGCCAGTTAACTTTTGCCCAGCCCTTGGCACTGTTCTAGCGAATGAAGACGTAGAAAATGGCAAATCCATTGAAGGCGGGCATGATGTTATCAGGATGCCGTTAAAGCAATGGATGCTGAAGATCACAGCCTATGCAGACAGGCTTCTGGAAGACCTTGATGGGCTTGATTGGCCAGAAGGCTTGAAACTTTTGCAGCGCAACTGGATAGGAAAAAGTGAAGGTGCGCAGCTTAATTTTCCCTTAGAGGGCGGTGGGGATATGCTCTCTGTCTTCACAACGCGCATAGACACACTTTTTGGTGTCACCTTTATGGCGATTGCACCAGAACATCCTTTCCTTGCAAAACTTACGTCAAAAGAACAAAAAAAGGCCGTCCAAGCATACGTGGAAGCAGCTCGCTCCAAAAATGATTTTACCAGGACTGAAGATAAGTCAGGTGTGTTTACTGGCGGGTATTGTGTGAACCCAGTAAATGGCGAGAAAATTCCTGTGTGGGTAGCAGATTATGTGCTTCCTACCTATGGTACAGGGGCTGTTATGGGAGTTCCTGCGCATGATGCACGGGATTTTGATTTTGCGTGCTTTAATAAGCTTCCTATAATGCAGGTGATTTCCCCAGTTGCACCTGTAGAGCATGAGGTAGGCAAGGCGTTTGAGGGAGAAGGGGTCTTAATCTTTAGTTCTTCGAACGAAATTGTTCTTGATGGTGTGCCTTCTGCAGAAGCAAAACAAAGGCTCTATAAATGGCTAGAGAAGAAAGGAATTGGGAAAAAAGCCATTCAGTATAAGTTGAGAGACTGGATTTTCTCACGCCAGCGGTATTGGGGAGAGCCTATTCCCGTTATTCATTATGCTGACGGCACAAAAAGAGCTCTTGAGCTAGATGAGCTTCCGCTTGTCCCTCCAAAACTTGAAGATTTTGCCCCCCCAGGCGATGGCAGCAGCCCGCTCAACAAAGTGCCTGAGTGGGTAAATATCATTGATCCTAAAACAGGAAGGCCTGCAGTGCGCGAGACAAATACCATGCCTCAGTGGGCAGGCTCCTGCTGGTACTATCTTCGTTTTTGCGATCCGCATAATGATAAAAAGGCGTGGGATGAGGAAATAGAAAAATACTGGTCGCCGGTGGATCTTTATATAGGCGGAGCAGAACATGCGGTGCTGCATCTTCTTTATGCACGCTTCTGGCATAAAGTGCTGTACGATTGCGGCCTTGTATCTAGAAAAGAGCCGTTCCAGGCACTACGAAACCAGGGACTTGTGATGGCTCGGTCCTTCAAGGAAAGATCAGGCAAATATGTTGCTATAGACGAGGTAGCGGAAGATCAAGGCGTTTACCTCCATAAAAAGACTGGGGAGGTGTTGACGACCCAGATTGAGAAGATGTCAAAGTCAAAACTCAATGGAGAATCTCCTGATGAGATGTTAGAAGACTCAGGGGCTGATGCATTTCGTCTGGCAATAGCCTTTATGGGCCCCCTGGAAACAGAAAAAGTGTGGAATCATGATGCACTTAATGGGTGCCGCAGATTTTTGATTCGGGTCCACGATATTGTGACAAGCAATAAGGTTCAAGAGAAGTTCGATGAGGCTGCAGAAAAGCTTATCCACAGGCTTGTAGACAAGGCTCGGCATGATTTAGAGATCTTCCAATTTAACACGGTCGTTGCCAAGATGATGGAGTTTGTGAACGAGATAGTAAGAAGAGAGTTTTATCCCAAAAAGGTCCTGGAGAAGTTTTTGCAAGTGCTGGCTCTTTTTGCTCCGCACATTGGCGAAGAGCTGTGGCAGCATCTTGGAAACACTCCGTCAATTTCCTCTGCCAGGTTTCCTGAGGCAGATCCTAGTTATTTGATAGATGAAGTTGTCACCTATGTTATCCAGGTGAATGGCAAACTTCGCGGGCGGCTTGAGTTGCCAAGAGATAGGTCTGATGAAGACCTTGTTGCTCTTGCCACCAGCCATCCAAATGTTGCTCGATTTTTGGACGGGAAAAAAGTATTGAAGACCGTTGTGGTGCCAAACAAGCTGCTCAATTTTGTGATTGAGTAAAGTTTTTCTATTTGGTACCCTCGGCTTTTTGATATACAAACTTTTTAAGAGGAGGGAAAGCTTATGATTGAGAGGACAAAGGAAGAGCAGCTAAGAACAGCATACTCTAATGTTGAGTCATCGCTTGAGGAAGTAAAAAGATGGGTTCGGAGAGAAGAAGAAAGAAGATCTGGACAACCGATTGTAGAGGCTAAGAAGGCACTGGAAAATTTCAGCGAAGCGATGAGCGCTAAACCTATGCAAAAAGGATTTGAAAACCTGAGCAAAAAACTGAAAGCGCAAGTGCTTGATGTGATGCAAGATCCTGCTCTAGCCACGGCTCTGGGTACACATCAGGCTGAGGAGTTTATGCGGAAGTTGACAATGGTTTACAACTTGCTTTCTCCAGAAGCATCAAAAGGCCCTAAGGGAATAGGCCAGACGGACCCTCAGAGACCCCGGTAATAAGAACCTCAAAAGATTAGTGCGTCAAGGCAGCGATGCAGGCGATTGGCGCATTCAAAAACCCCTTCTTTTCAATCAATAATTCAATTTTTTACATGTCCTGAAAGGTGCTATTTGTACAAAAAACCTCTATATAGTGTATAGATAGATTTTGAACTGAAAAATATCTTTATCTGGGGAGGATTATGAGCATAGATAGCCCATTATCTCTTGTGATACTTATAGAGGGAGGGGGGGAAATAAATTACTGGAAGGCTCAAGGACGGCCTGACAAGGCGAATTTGGTTTTTTTTCGCACAGTAAGTAAGGACGGTGAAGCTATTGGCTATAAAAACAAAAGAGAGCTTGGATTCCTTGAAAAGGTACAGCTCCTTTTTGGAATCGGAAGATTCTCTACGGTTGCAATCAGTAGATTGGTAAATTCGATTCTTAGGGGGAACATGACAGATGTTCCTCAGGAAAATAAAAAACTTATTGATAGTTCCCTACAGTATGTGCTGGAGAAATCGTGTGTTCCAAAGTTTGTAAGGAAAATGGTTCCTATTGTTTTTTCTGAGATAGATGACTTAGAGAAATTGCTCGGTTCTTTACAACCACAAAAACCAGCTGCGCCTCAATCACTTGAGGGACGAGTAAAAATAGGGGCGCCAGAAGAAAAAAAAACTCCTCCAGAAGTAGTTCCTCCATCAGCGCCTCCCTCAGCAAGCATTAAGTTGACTATCGGACGAGGGATTGAGAATCCTGGTAGTCTTTGTTACTGTAATTCAACGATTAAGGCGATATGGTGCTCGCCTGCACTTCGAGCAGCCATATGGAAGGACGAAGAGAATGAGACTGCTAAGGTGTTGGAAGCTTTCAAGCGAGTTCAAGAGGAGTTACGCAAAGATAAACCTGCATTAGCGAAAGATGATATTGAGTTGATTTCGAAGCATTGTCCTGATCTTCGGTATACTTTGACTCATGAACCTCCTACGCCAAAGGATGTCCTCGAAAGGAAGCAACAAGTATCTGAAGAAAACAAGCGCACCCTATCCAGGCAACAAGTGCGGAGATCATTGCTTAAGGTGTTAGAAGAATTGGATCAACCAGGAAAAGAATCACTTTCGTATAAAAAAGAACCATTAAAAAGCCTACGAGAAGGGCTTATCGGCCTTTTCCCTAGATTGGATAGTGATACAGAGCAGCAAGACCAAAGTCAGCTTTTTATTCCATTTCTTGAAGCGATTCTTTCTCCTGACAAGAGAACGCCAATCGTTTACAAGATAGAAAAGCAACGAGAGCAAAGGGAGATTAACCCTCAGGAGCAGAACGTTGAACACCTGGAACAGCAAGTATATATACCTGCCTTGGATAGTAAGGATACGCCTCCTGAAGCTCATTCTCTATACATTCATCATCCGCCTACGCAAGGACCTGAACAAGATGTGCAGAAAATTTTTTCCCCTTTTACAGTTGAAGAGAATGTCGAGGTCGATGCCTTTATTAACCTAGACAAAAATAGGTCGCTTACTGAGGAGCAAAGAAATCTTTTGCGAAGCAGGGCGGATCCTCAAGGACGGCTTCCTCCAGTCCAAGTCAAACAGCAGCTCACGTTTGTAGCAAATCCTCCAGCTACTGTTGCTGAGCCCCCACCATTTCTTCCTTTCTATATTGCAAGATTTGATCCGAACACCAGAGCAAAAAACCAAATTAAAATAACGGCTCCTTTTACTTTAGAAGTTCCTGTGGCTGGTAAAGAGCCTGCGCGTTATCAGTTACGAGGCATTGTCATGCACAGTTCCGACTCAACCAGTTTGCAATCGGGTCATTATCACAACTTCTTCCCTGTCCCGAATTCTCCGAAAGATGAAAAAGGATGGCCAAAGATGTGGGTAGAACATAGTGATGATAGGGTGTACCATCATAACTGGAAAGACATTTCAGAGATGATTAGTATGAATGCCACACTCTATCAATATGATAGGATAGATTGAGAATTTTGCTTGTTTCAAGCGTTTTTTCATTGATATAAATCAAATTTTTTAGTATATTCAACTAAACAATTTTATAGGTAAATATCATGAAAATAGATGCTAATACTTCTTTTCGCAAAATCCAGGAGGCGGGCGCTCTGCTCGCATCTGGGGGAAGTCAGTCAAAAGACTCCCTTATTTTTTATCGAGTTGTGGATGAGAAAAGTACAGTTGAAGTCTTGGTATTTGCCAGGTGGAAAGATTTAACGTGGATACAAAAGATTAAATTTTACTTAGGGTTTGAGGATTTTTCCTTAAGAACGGTCGATCGGTTGGCTCAAGCAGCATTTCGCACCAAATTGAGCAGCACGGATTTGACTATATTTTCAGAAAAAGATAAGACTGCATTAGTTCAAGCTATTTCCTTTCTTCAAAAAAAGAGCGTATCGCACAATATTCCCCATTTTAGTCTTGCTTCACTGTTCTTGACAAAGAGATCGAGCATTAAGGTTGAACTGCTTGAAAGTCTGATAAAAAAGTTAACCGATTCTCAGAAAACAGAGACAACTTCTTCCTCTACTCCGCCGGAACCTTCTGCCCCGCCGGAACCCCCTACTCCACCAGCGCCTTCTGCTCTACCAGAAACATCAACTCCACAAAAGCCCTCCGCTCCGCCAGTTGTAAGGGGGATTTCTAACCCAGGAGTTCGTTGTTATTGCAATGCTGTCGTCCAGCTCGTTCATTCTTCCAACGAGTTAAGAAAAGCCATATGGCAGGATGAGGGAAATGAAAATGAGAGACGCGTCCGAGTATCCTTGCGTGCTGTCCTCGATGCCCTAGATCAGGGATCTCAAAAAGCACCACTTTCGCATGAAAGTGAACCAATGAGCTCCTTCATTCAAGCAATGGAGCACTTTTTTCCAGACTTGACTACACCATTTGAACAGGATGCTGCTGACTTTTTTCTCCCTATTCTCCGAGCAATTCTTCCTCCCGATCATCGGGAAGGAAAAGATTTTTTCCTTCGGAAAATTCGACAAGGAGGGGAAGAGTCCAACTGCTTAAGAATGGGTTTGTTGGCAGGGCAGGTTGAGCCAACAGTTGAAAACCTTCTTGCCGCATGTAGCATTCGTTCGGTTGAAGATACAGATGCAGAATTTACGCCCATACTCCTACTTCATCCACGTGATAAAGGAGAGCCTCAATCTGTTTCGGATGTTTTTTCAGATATAAAAGACTCAGAAGTCTATTTAGAGAATTTTGCGACTGAAAAATATAACCCATGGCTCACCAATGAACATCTAGCGATTTTACGAAAAGCAGCTGATCCTAAAGGGAAGATTCCATTAATTAAATACTCAGAAACACAACTGCTTAAAGGAAAGGCGCCTACATTTCTTCCAATAAATATTGCTCGTTTTGCCAACAAAGGCCCAGACACACGAAAAAATAGCTGCCCTGTCAAACCACTCTTTCACCTGCAAGTACCTGTACAGTATAGAATCAAGCCAGTTCAGTACAAGATGACAGGGGTGACTGTACATTTGGGGGAGACTCGTAAATGTGGACACTATATTACCTATGTGCCTGATCTTTCGAGTCCAGAAATTAACGGATTTCCATCAGCTTGGATTGAACTAAACGACAGCAGAACGATACCTGTTTCTTGGGAATCGATCGAAAAGATAGTGGAGGAAAACGCCACTCTTTACATGTACGATATAGATCAGTGATACGCCAGATAACCTTTCAGGGTATTTTGAAGTAAACTCGCAATGGTCATAGGCCCCACACCACCTGGAACAGGGGAAATGGCGGCGCATAGCTGGTACACCGATGGATCAACGTCCCCAACGATTTTCCCCTCTACTCGATTAATGCCTACATCAATAATGGTGGTCGTTTTCTTGACCATGGGTGGGGTAATGAGGTTGGGGGTGCCTGCTGCTGCAACGATGATGTCAGCAGAGGAACAGAGCTCTTCTAGATGCTCGGTTGCCGTATGGGCAAGGGTCACAGTGGCATCTTTTCCTTTTTGAGAAAGAAGCAAGGCTAGAGGCTTACCCACAGTAATACTTCGGCCAATAATGACCACATGTTTCCCTCGGATTGGGATTTTATAGGCATCAAGCAGCGTGCAAATGCCCAAGGGAGTGCAGGGAATAAACCCAGAAGGATCTGCTTGGACAAGCTTCCCAAGGTTTATAGGGTGCAGGCCATCCACATCTTTTTCCGGCGGAATCTGTTGCAAAACATATTTTGTATCAATATTTTGATGAAGCGGCAGCTGGATAAGAATACCGTCCACATCTTTATTCGTAGCATAAGAAGCGAGAAGTTTGGTGAGTTCTGCCTCAGATGAAGCCGGCTGTTCAATAAGTGTTGTGCGCATGCCTACTTCAGCACAAGCTGTAAGTTTGTTCTTCACATATATACTAGAGGCCGGATTGGAGTGTGTAAGAAATACAACGAGATGGGGAGAGATTTGTTTCTTTTGGATAAAGGCTTTAATTGATTCACGAAGATCAGCAGCTACTTTTTTTCCATCAAGAATTTGTGTCACGACGGCGTCTCCTTAAAAACAAGAAAAGTACTGGAATCCCTCTGACAAGGCTTGCCCACAAAGAGGAGAAGATGAGAGCAAAAAAAGCAGCTTTCCACGAAAAAAACACATGCCCGCAAAAGATTGTGCCAAGAATTGCGGAAAAGAAAAGATCGCAGAGTGTGAGAAGCGTTGTTAAGCATAAGAGGCCTAAAAACCCCTCAAGAGAGAAATAAAAGCACACACTCAACACAACTAAGGTGGAAAATAAAGAAGAGGCGCCCAGCATACCAAATCGAGGAGTAGCAAGGAAAATGTCTCGCCCAAGTCCTGAAATATAAGCGCTGAAGAGCGCTACAAATGATTTTCTTTCAATGACATAGCTTGCTACAGGCAAGAAAAATGGATTAAAAAGGCAAAATAAAGTTGGTAAGAGATAGAGGAGCAAAAGCGAGAATATCCATTCAATGATCATGATTGATACACAACCCTTTGTGGCATATCTATCGGGAATTTTTCAGCTTGAAATGGTTTTCTTCCTACGGAAATATAGGTAAATCCAAACCCTCCCATCTCCTCTGGACTAAATTGATTTCGCCCATCAAAAAAGGCATTTCCTTTCATCTTTTGGATGAGATTTTTATAATCCAAAGTTTTAAATTGCTGCCACTCTGTGACTAAAGCAACTGCATGAGCCCCTGTGAGGGCTTCTTCTTCACTTTCACAGAACAAAATGCGTGAGGAAGAAGGAAGAATCTTTTTCGTATTTTCCATGGCAACTGGATCATAAAGGCGAAGCGAAGCTCCGCGTTTTAAAAGCTCATCTATAAGCACAAGAGAGGGCGCTTCCCGCATATCGTCAGTATCAGGTTTAAAGGCAAGGCCCAAGATAGCAATTGTTTTATCATAAATGCCGCCTTGGTTCTCAAAAAAGGAGAGGATCTTAAGTCCAAGCATGCGCTTTTGTTGTTCATTTTGAGTGTCGACTGCAGTGATGATGTCTGAGGGAACGCCAAAGCTTCGCATCATTTGCTCCAGGGCTTTTACATCTTTAGGAAAGCAGGAGCCTCCATACCCGCACCCTGCATTTAGAAAGGCTGGCCCTATTCTTGAGTCAGAACCAATGCCTCGCTTGATTGACTCAATGTCAGCTCCTGCTTTCTCGCAAAGGGAGGTAAGGCTATTCATGAATGAGATGCGAAGTGCGAGCATGCTGTTTGCTGCATACTTGGTCAATTCGCTTGAAGCAACATCCATGAATAAAAGCGTTTGAGGAGTGTGTTGAAAAGGCTGGTACAGGGTTCTCATTATCTCTTCTGCACGCTCGCTCTCCAGGCCAATGATGACTCGATCAGGGTGCATAAAGTCAGCAATTGCATGGCCTTCACGTAAAAATTCAGGGTTTGAAATCACCTCAAACCAAAAATTCACCTCTCGCTTTTGGAGGCTTGAGGCGATGATCGAGGAAATAAGCTGGGCAGATCCGACTGGCACAGTTGACTTAGTGACTATGGCAAGATCATTTGTCATAGTCTCCCCAATCATTTGGGCGGCTCTTTTTAAATTGCGTGTGTCGCAGGAGCCATCTTTAAGAGGGGGGGTGTCTACGGCTATCATCACAAGGAGTGCATCTTGAAGGGCTTCTTCATAGGAAGATGTGAAAAAAAGTCTTGATAAAGCGGTATTTTTTACTACAAGCTCATCTAATCCCGGTTCATAAATAGGCACTTTGCCGCGTCTCAATGCAGCCACCTTCTTTTCGTCAACATCAAGACAGAAAACTGTGTGACCTACTTCTGCGAGGCATGCGGCTGTGACAAGTCCAACGTACCCACATCCAATAACTACTATTTTTCTCATTTGAAATCCCTTACCAAATGTCATAATTTCCTTGTCCGATTTTACGGAAACTTGTGGAGCCAGATTCTTTTTTGGGCCCAAGATCGCACGAGAAATACACGGCAGAAGGCCCTCCTGGGCGTGTGATGATTGTCAGTTCAACGCGCAGCGCCCCGCGAATCAGTGTTCCGATATTTATTTCGTAGTTGTAGTAGTGTCTCGGAGATTTAGGCCTCCAGCCTTCATAGATCGCACCCTCAATGTCAAATGCAGGGTTTAATGACCAGAAAAGGCGAGCGACCACACTGTTGCGTGCATCAGAGAGTTCTGAGTGACGAAGCCGTTCCATGGAGTGAGCTGCATCAAGAATGTAACTGTCTCTATCCAGTTTTCTCCAGTCATAGGGGCTTCTATTTCTGCTTTCCAAAATGATTGCAAGGCTCTCAGACAAAGTCTTTCTAACGGCTGCGTTGATATGATCATAACGAGAATGGAGCCAATCCCAGGCTGAATTTAACTTGAAGGCAAGAGTGGGGGTAGCATCCCATGTTGCATCAAGCCAAAGCTTGGTTGGCCATGTTTTGAGGTGCGGTGTGCTAAAATAGGAGCGCGTGTAAAGATCGACAAAAAGCTTTTTCTGAAATGCATCTTGAGGAGAAAGCCACCAAAAATTTCGAACGCCGTATCTTAGCTCATTGACGCGCTGCCACCCATCCTCAATGTCGAAAATGTATGTGCGGCCAGGTCTGACAAGAGGGGAGGAGATGGAGGAGAAGACCGTATAAGGTTCTGCTATCTGGGGGGTCTGAAGATCATTTTTGACAAATCTTGTTTTTGCCTCCAGAGAGCAGTCGGCAACCCCCTGCAATCTTTCTTGCTGTTGCGGGCTTCTGTTGTAATGGATCACATGGTAGCCGATAGAAGGCGAGAGGGTAATAGGAAAGAAGGGGACAGTTGTATAAAGGCGTTGAGAGATCTCCGTTCTTGTAGAATCAAAATTATGTACTGACCTTGATCTATGGGCATAGACGTAGTTTAAATATCCAGCTCTCAATCTATTGTCAAGGAAGATGGGCGTATTGCCAAGATGACAGGGCCGTGTGTTGAAGGTTAAAAGAGGAAGCTCCTGCTTGACTGTTTGAAACGTGTTGATGCGCACGCGTGCATTAAGCCGGGCGATCCAGTTAGGATCTGTTCGCCAAATAGACCCTTGAGTTAATCCAGCAAGGGCATCTCGGGTGATTGGATGATCAGAAAAATCAGTTATCATGCCGCTGTCGCTTAACTTGTCATACATCATAAGAAAGTGAAGATGCTCTTCAGGGAGGTAATTTTTGTATAACCCCTGCATGCGATAGCGAGGGTCTCCCCAAAAAGAATCTTTGGATTGAGCAACATAGTTAAGAGCATCAAAAGTTCCGTATCCGCCTTTATTAATATACTGGGACCTTAGACCACATCCAATTCCATATCGTGTGCTGTAATCAACAAGGGCCCGATTCTTTATGGGTCCTGTGGTGAAAAGATAGGAGAGGCCAAGGCGAGCTCCATTACCAAACTTTGCCCGAACACGTATAGGGGCGCGAATATCGCGGAAAAGGTCCGTAGAAAAAGTAGGCACCCATAAAAGAGGCATCTTTTCAAAATTAAACGTCGCATTATGAGTTGTTACTTGCCCATCCTTTGTTATCTCAGCTTTTTGTGCATGTAATGTCCAGTCATTTTGTTCATTTTCGCTTGTGGTGATGTAAGGATTAATGATAGTGCCATGGCCATCGGAGAATATTTCAATAACATCTCCACCTATATACCAGGGGCCAGATTGTGCGCATCCATTCCATATAATAAGAGTTCCTTTGGTAAGATTGAACTCTGCTTTGTCTCCGTGATAAAAGCGATCTTTGTACTTGGCTAGCAGGTACTCGCTTGCGACAATTTTATTGATCTCATTCTCACCCTCGCCGGTTCGAATATATTGCAGGTTCTTTGCTTGGAGGAAAAAGTCCTTTCCCTGTATGACCCCGCCCTTATCTGTAGAAACAATCCCATCCCCGTACACAGCATCCTGAAGATTAATGTCCAGCCCTTGCCCAAAGGGCATGGTTGCGCAAAAGAGAGGGGAGAGGAAGATTGAATAGAAAAAAATAGTCAAAACTAGACAACGCAGCATAAACCCACCAGTCCTAAATAGACTATTATTTGTATCGTCTTTCCTGTGTTTTGGGCCACTCTATTTTTTAGAGAGACATTCTTTGTTGTGCTTTTTTCTGGAATGGACAAAATAGATGTAATGACGCATAATTTTGCTTTTGTGGTTATTTAATTTTTTAAAATCTAAGAAATTTAATTCTATTTTTGGGTTTTATGACAATATTTCCTTACAGATATTATGCTGATGCAGATCCTCAGTTAAATCGTCTCGATCTGTTTGAATGTGCGTTACAGGTGGATGAGAGACCAATTCATTGTTATCTCATAACTACCTTTATTGAAACTGATAATGGAATAGAAGAACATTATCAATTAGATTTACCGCCGAGATGCATTCTGACCTCTCAGAATATTGCAAATATTGTCATGCAAGTCCTTCCTCATTACTTTACCTATGATTTGAACGCGATCCTTCCTCTCTATATGTACTCCTTTCAATGCTTAAATGACGATTTATGTCCATATGATCGCAGGTGGAAATTAGGACGTGTTGTACTGGCAAATAGGATTCTTGAAAATTTCAATCAATCCTTTATATGCAACACGAAGATAAGGGTGAAAAACTTGAAAATAGGATGTCAGAATGCCATTCAAGACTTGTGGGGGAAATATAAAATGCCACCTAGAGGAGAAGTTGAGAAACTTCTAAATGTTATAATTCAAAATCACATAAATCCTTTAATGAAAGAATTTACGGAGTATCTATCCTGGGTCCCATGTAATCGATTAACTGACCCTATTAGACAAGCCTCTCAACAATTGGATAGTATTCGCCGAAGCGTTCATGATTTCAGGAAAATTACCCGTTTTTGTAAGAACCTTTTACGCGCTCTTCCCAGAAAGGGGGCCTATCCCACGTTCCCCGAATATAAGATCATTTTGCAGAAAGGTGCCTCTTGATGAGTTGTATTATTTTTGAATAACCATTTCTAGAAAAAAGTTGATATAGGGTCTACATCGCAAAAATAGGCAACTGTTGAAGGGATTTTCAGCTCCTTGTTGAGCTTCTCAGAGAGTGCTGTAACAAATGTAACGCTTGGACCGCGCACCAGGCACTGGTAGCGCCACCGATCATTGACCTTGGGATGGCCGCAAGGGAGTGCTGGATGGCAAATAAACTGAGAGGGGAGCTGTTTTTGAAGGGCCTCGCTCCATGATCGGGCACTTTCTTCTACAGCCTTTTGGTCTACTCCAGAAAAAACAAATTTCAGGATGTGATTGTAGGGGGGGAAAAAGAATGTTTTTCGTATTTCCGTCTCCTCTGCATAAAAAGAGGGATAGTCTTGACGTGATGCCGCAAGGATTGTAGGGTGGTCTGGAATGGACGTTTGCAGAACAACTTCCCCTTTTGTGATTCCTCTCCCAGAGCGGCCTGCTACTTGGGTAATAAGCTGAAAAACAGATTCCTGCGCGCGAAAATCAGGAATGTTGAGGGTTGTATCGCAGTTTAAGATGCCGACTAAAGTGACTTCTGGAAAGTGCAACCCTTTGGCAATCATCTGTGTGCCAACAAGCACATCTGCTTTTCCTGTTCTAAAATCGTTCAGGATTCGTTCAAGCGACCCTTTGTGCTTTGTGGAGTCAGCGTCAGCCCGAAGTACGCGAATGTCTGGGAAAATTTTGTAGAGAGCAGCTTCCACTTTTTCTGTGCCAATGCCTCCATAGCGTATGAGAGAGGGCTTGCGGCAGTGCGGGCAGATAGCAGGTGGAGCGCAATCATACCCGCACAAATGGCAGGAGAGCAAGTTATGGAGTTTATGAAAGGTAAGTGCACACTCGCACCGCGAACACATAAGCACCTTGCCGCACTCAGTGCAGGTGCTTGTTGTGTGAAAGCCGCGTCTGTTGAGAAAAAGCATTGCTTGCTCGCCCTTTTTTCGACGCTCATCAACTTTGCTTAAAAGCAGGTCGGAAAAGAGTGTAAAGCCTTTTGCTTTATCATATTCGCGGCGCATGTCAACAATATGCACCTCCGGTATGACCGCTGACCCGCTTCTTTCGTTCAATGTAAGAAGTTCATATTTGCCAATCTTTGCATTGTAAAAGCTCTCTAGCGAGGGCGTAGCGCTTCCCAGAACAACAGTGGCCTGGGTGAGCTTTCCTCGCATCACTGCCACATCACGTGCGTGATAGGAGGGAGAATCTTCAGTTTGTTTGTAGCTATGTTCATGTTCCTCATCAACAATGATCAGGCCAAGGTTTGGAAGAGGACAAAATACAGCTGAGCGTGCGCCTATAACTATTCTTGCTCCCTGTGTGCGAATGGCAGTCCATGCTTCATGACGCTCGCCATCGCTTAAACGGTGGTGAAGCACAGCGATGGGGATTGTGAACCTGCTTTTAAATCGCTGAATTGTTTGTGTTGTAAGGGCTATTTCTGGGACTAAGACAAGAGCGCCCTTGCCTTGCTTCAGGCATGTTTCAATGGCTTGAATAAACACTTCTGTTTTCCCGCTTCCAGTTACACCATAGAGCAGTTTTACAGAAAATCTGTTTTCATGAAGGGAGGAGATTATGGAGGAGAGGGCGATGACTTGTTCCTCACGCAAGTTCTTGGGGGGGGTTGTGAAATAGGATTCGCCTGTGACAAGAGAGTCTTGAGAGCGCACAAGGTCAAGCGTCAGGCATCCTTTTTCTACCAAGGCTTTTACAGAAGAGGGGTGGCATTCTCCTTGTTCAAGGAGCTCTGAGAGAAGAATTCCTTTTTTTGTTGGAAGTAAGAGCTCAAGAATTTTTGCCTGCTGGGGAGCTTTTGGGGCAAGCTCTTGATACAAAAGACTGAGCTCTTCGCGCGTTTTGGCACGTTTGACAAGGTACTGTTTGCGCACTCCAATAGCTTTTCTGACTCCAGAGGGAAGCATAGTTTTTAACACTTTTTCGATAGGGGTGCCATAGTAGGAAGCCATCCAGAGTGCAAGACGGAACAGGTCTTCTGTGATCACAGGCCCATCGCTTAAGGCTCGAGCGATGGGATGAAGCGTTGGAAAAGAAGAACTCTTTTTAAGCTGCACAACAAAACCGCGCGAAAGTCGGGATCTTAAGGGTACTTCAACCCATGTGCCAACATTGATTTTTGAAATCAGTTCCTCTGGGATTGAATAATCCAGCGCTTTTTGTACTGAGACCTCAAGAATAACTTCAGCCACTTTTGGAGCATCATTCATGACTTACCCAGGAGAAAATGCAAGTTTTTTAAGAGCAAGCCAAAGCCTTGATTTTACCTCCTGGCTTGTCGTTGTTGAGGATGTGAGGAAAAAGAGGTGCAACGGTTTCCCATGGATGGATCCTAAGGGAAGAAATGGATCCGCTTCTTTTAACGGGTTGTGAGAGAAGTCAGGATGAGATTCCAGAAGTTTTTTGAGCGTTGTTTCGTTATGAGGCTCAATAAAGAAAAAAAGTGCATCAGCGTCATGTGCACTTAGGGTAAGGTTTGAAAGAAAGGAGGGGTCAAGACACTGAAAATGGGTGATTTTCCGATGAAGCCTTTCTTGTACTGCGCAAGCTACGGACTGAAGAAATTGAGCCTCCTGGGCTGCTGCAGGAAAAGAAAAAACTGCCCATACGCGCTCCTTGACATCAGGGTTCTGATAAAGACACCCGTCAGCCAGGGAGGGCATGGCCTTATTCGCTGAAATAGTTTTTCTTGTCTGAAATGTATCTGCTGTGGTGAAAGAAACTTCTCTGGGCAGAAGTTTATCAGATTTTTGCGTCACTTTCTTTGGCTCTTCCGGTAGTTCTTCCGGTAAGGGAAGTTGCCTCTCCTCTTTTACTGGAGCTGCAGTTTTTGGTGCTGGTTTGGGTTTTGGGGTAACTGGGACTTCAGCTCTTGGGACTTCAGCTCTTGGGATCTCAGCTCTTGGGAGGGCTTGCTTTTTGGGAACAAGAGGCTTCACTTTTTCGAAAAATTGAAACGTCTTCTCATCTACAGGCGAAGGTATATACTGGCCCTGTTTTACATAGACCCAAAGAAGAGAGAGAATTTCCAAAGATGATTGTGTCATAGAACGAACGATTCCATATGTTTCGTTCTTATTCTACTTGGGATGCAATATATCCCATATAAAAAAACCCTCAGACCACAGAATCTGCAGGCTGAGGGTTTTTTTTAACATAAGAAGATATACAG
>PMZB01000199.1 GCA_003170575.1 Chlamydiia bacterium
GCTATAGATAGTTCTTCAATTTCACAACCTACACCAATGGACATAGATCCTAGCGCATCCCGTACAATTTCTGGTGCCTTAGAAGATATGGACAAAGTGAATAGCACCCAGGATCCTATCTGGGAACGCCTTTGTGTTGCTGAAAAACTGCTCAAATCTCCCTCTCAAGAACTTCAAGACGAGTTCTTTGCACTCTCATGTACCTCCCTCCCTTCAGTAGAACCAATACAAAAAATGAAGGTAGCTAAGATATTGGGGGAAAAGAAAACACGTAAGTACGGAGGAGATGAAGGAATTAAAAAGGAAGTCGACAAGACCATAAGGCAGCTCGCAGAAGTGATGATACTGGGTTGGAAGGCTCTGCCCGAATCCGTGAAAAATTTTTACGGAGAAATCTCTTCCGCAATGAAGATTCCAAAACAAAAACACCATTCCATATTTTCTAGGTCTCATGGTGACAAAGAAGCACAAAAGGATCATGAGATCACTCTGTTGACCCAACATCAAGAGTTCTTCTCAGAGATATTTTCCGCACTTCATGCTCATAATGTTTTGTGTGCCGGAGCTGCTGCAGGAATTGCAACTCCAGATCCAAGCACCACAAAAGAGGGATTCCTGCAAGAAGCGTTGGAAGTAGCTAAACGATTGCCCATAGAACAGCCTCTTATTCCATCAGCATCTCTGGTAGGAAAAGGCATGACATCCATCCCTCGAGAGATATCCTATGCAGGCATAGAAAATCGACCATTCACAATTGAGTGCGTGAACAAAGCCTCCTTTGGAGACCTTCTGAAGATAGTGAAAGAATGGAAAGGGGATGCTCATATAGAGTACAAGGACCTTAAGAGTAGAAGCAAGTACACAAGCTCAGGCTCAAGGATACTAAAAATTACCAGGTACCTGGAGCAGTTTCCCAAAAAACAAAGGTTTGAAACTGCTTATATTTGTCGAGATAGCGTGCTTCAAAAGCTCCAGGGAATAATTCTGACGAAAATGACGCGTATTTGTAAACGAGATGGAGAAGACTTTGGAGATTACCTCAAGATCGTCACGCTTGCGACAAATCCTCAATACCACGATACACCCTCTCGTATCGAAGGAGGTGCAGCAGCATTGATATCATATCTTGCTCATGAATGTTTCCAGCGGGAGACGGCAGGACTCTATGTAAAGGCAAAGACTGGCGCACAACCATTCTATGAGGAGTTTGGCTTTGAACATTTCTTCCTTGATGAAAAAATAGAAACTAATAGTGATGATGATGAAAGCGCTAGCGGTAGTGGAAGAGAAATTGGTGTAATTAGAGCTAAAACTAAAAACACTGCTCAAACTAAAAAATCCAGTAGCAGTAGCAGCAGCAGCAGTGAAAGTGAAAGAAAGGTTAAGGCAAAGGAAGAAGCAAGAGAACTAAGCCACCGGATGAGAATAGAAACCTACAACATAAAAAACCTTTTCCCAGAAGAAAAACTTCAACTTCCAATGGAACCTACCCCAGTCGAAAAACCAGAATAACCAAAGTCCTCTCTGACTTATATCCGAGAGGACAGTGCAACTTTCGCTGTTTAAGCATTCGCCAGAAGCTTTAAAAACTCCTCTTCGGAAAGAATGCGGACGCCAAGTTTGCGGGCCTTTTCAAGCTTTGAGCCGGGCTTTTCCCCGACAATAACGAAGTCTGTTTTCTTGGTGACTGTTTCACCTGTTGTGCCGCCGCAGGCTTCAATCTTTTTCGAGGCTTCTGTGCGGGACATAGAAGTTAAGGTACCTGTGAGAACCAAGGATTTTCCATTGAAGGGGTGGCCCTCAATGCCAACAGGCTTTTGGGTGATCTGTGGAATCACACCCACCTGAAGCAGGTTTTCCACCTCTTCGCGAAATAAGGGATCAGCAAAGGTTGCCACAATAGACTCAGCAACCTCCTCCCCTATTCCTTCAACACCGAGGAGTTCCTCTTTAGTCAGAGAAAAGATTTTGTCTATACTTCCTGCATGAGCAGCAAGCTTTTGCGCCATGCCTTGGCCCACATACCGCACGCCCAGTGCAAGAAGAAGTACGTGGAGGTGAGGGCCTTTTGCCGCCTCAATCCCGTTCAAAATGTTGTCTGCGGACTTTTCCTTAATGCCTTCAAGAGTGAGTAATTGTTCCTTGGTGAGCTTAAAAAGGTCATGGTAGGAGCGCACAAGATTGCGAGCGAACAAAGCACGGATGAGCTTCTCGCCCACATGTTCTATATCAAGGCCATCTTTACCAACAAAATGGGTCAGCTTGCGAATTAATTGTTCAGGGCAATGTCTGTGGTTGGGACAGCGAAGGGCAACCTCACCTTCTGTATGGACAAGTGTTGTTCCACATGAAGGACAAATCATTGGCATAACCCAAGGAGGCTGTCTATTTTTTGCCGTATGATCAGACTCCACCACTTTGGGGATCACATCCCCTCCTTTTTCAATAAGCACTCTGTCGCCAGGCCTTATATCTTTGCGCGCAATTTCTTCGGCATTATGAAGCGTTGCCCGGCTCACCGTGCTGCCGCTCACCTCAACAGGCTCTAGCTCTGCAACAGGAGTAATGACACCTGTTCTCCCCACCTGAACCACAATTTCGCGCAATTGTGTCCACACTTGCTCTGCGCCAAACTTCCATGCAATTGCAGTGCGAGGGTGTTTTAGTGTTGGTAGAATAGCGGCTGTTTCATCCAAAGAATCAAGTTTGAAAACAACCCCGTCAATACCAAAGGGAAGGCTTTTGCGAATTTCCAAAATCTTTTGCTGAAACTCCATCATCTCCTGCACACTTTTTATAATGCCATATGGCGGAAATGGGAGATGCCTCATGGAAAGATAGGTAGGAAGCCCAAGAGTGTGAAGCACTGCGACTACTTCATGCTGAAATTGCACTTTGATCGGGGTTTGGCGGGCAATGCCGTAAAAAACGCAAGACAAGCCGCCTCTTTTTGCAAGTTCTCTTGAATCAAGAAGTTTTATGGATCCTGCAGCAGCGTTGCGCGGGTTTGCCCAAAGAGGCAACCCTTGTTTTTCCCTCTCTTTATTCATCTCCTCAAAATTTTTCAGGGGCAAATAGATCTCTCCACGCACCTCAAGAAGCTCAATTTCAGAATCAATGCGAAGAGGAATGCCTTTAATTGTCTTAAAATTTTGGGTGATGTCGCTCCCCACTTTCCCATCCCCGCGCGTCACAGCTCGTACAAGCTGCCCTTTTTCATAGGTTGCAGAGATGGCAAGGCCATCCATTTTCACTTCTCCGAAAAAGGCGGGATGGAATCTATCGATAAGGCGGGCAACTCGATCGTAAAAAGCTACGAGCTCTTCCTTTTCAAAAGCCTTTTCCAAGGAGAGCATGGGCTCTTCATGGGTGACCTCTTGAAATCCTTCCAACGGCTTTTCACCAAGTCTCTGTGTTGGCGACGTCGGAGAAATCCATTCAGGATGTTCGCTTTCAGTTTTTTCTAAAAGCCGCACCAGGGCGTCAAACTCCTCGTCAGATATCTCAGGAGCAGCTTCTTGAAAATAACAGCGATTGTGATGCCAGATTTCATCACACAAAGCTTCATATTCAGCTTTGGAGGAAACAGTCCTCATTCCCAAAAAACCTCGTAAATAGTCGTTGCAAGAGGAGGCAACGATATCACAGCTTTGACAAAATGACCATGATCATCTGGATAGCATGTTGCAAGGGCGTTAATCTTGCCTGAACCGCCATATCGAGCATCATCCGTGTTGAAAATCTCTTTTATGCGGGATATATGATGGAGCGGCAGCTCATACTGTTCAAAATATGAAGGGGTACAATTATGCACGCAAAGTAACGTCTGAGAGCTGTTCGGCACCTTCCTCAAGTATGCAAGCACACAATTTTTGGCGTCAGAGCAGCTTACCCACTCAAATCCATGGTACGAATGATCCTCTGCGTAGAGTGCCGAATGAGTTTTATAAAATTGATTTAATTCCTGCACACACAAATGTAAGCCTATGTGTGGAGGGAAATTAAGGAGCGACCAGTGAAGTTCTGCACCAGAGTACCATTCATCCCACTGGCCAAACTCTCCGCCCATAAAAAGCAATTTTTTGCCTGGCTGGCACATCATGTAGGAAATAAGCAGCCGAAGGTTGGCAAAGCGCTGCCAAGCATCCCCTGGCATCTTTGAGAGCAGGCTCCTTTTCCCATGGACAACTTCATCATGGGATAAAACAAGAGCAAACTTTTCTGAAAAGGCATAGAGAAGTCCAAATGTGAGATCGTTTTGATGGTAGGAGCGATAGATGGGATCTTTTTCGAAATACCGAAGCGTGTCATTCATCCATCCCATGTTCCATTTAAGGTCAAACCCAAGCCCGCCGCCTTGTAGATCATGAGTTACACCGCAAAAAGAGGTTGACTCTTCCGCAATTGTGAGGACTCCTGGAAATCGCTTATGGATAATGGAATTTGCATGGTGCAAGAACTCAATCGCTTCTTCATTTTCTTTGCCTCCCCACCTGTTTGGGATCCATTCCCCTTCATTCCTGCCGTAATCGAGATAGAGCATGGAGGCTACTGCATCCACGCGCAGACCATCTACATGGAAGAGGTCCAGCCAATAGAGCGCTGAACAGATCAAAAAGTTTGAAACCTCATGCCGTCCATAATTGAAGATAAGAGTGTTCCAGTGAGGATGCAGGCCCTTTCTCACATCTGCATGTTCATAAAGCGCTGTCCCGTCAAATCGAGCCAGGGCAAAATCATCCGAAGGAAAATGGCCTGGAACCCAGTCCAGGATTACCCCTATGTCATGTTGATGCAGGACGTCTACAAAATACTGAAAATCTTGAAATGATCCAAACCTGCTTGTGGGGGCAAAGAATCCAGTCACTTGATAGCCCCATGATTCATCCAGCGGGTGTTCTGCTATTGGAAGAAGTTCAACATGCGTAAATCCCATCTCTTCGCAATAGATGGCAAGACGATCTCCAAGCTCCCTATAGTTAAGAAACTTCCACTCATCCTTTTGCCATGAGCCTAGATGCACTTCATAAACTGAGATCGGGCGGGAAAGGCTCTGTGTTTTTCGCTTCTCCATCCAAGCTTCATCATTCCACTGGTAGCCGCCCATATCAGCAAGGCGAGCTGCAGTGAGGGGGCGCAGCTCAAAAGAGACACCAAACGGATCTGTTTTAATAAGAGTCTTATTTTCCTGGGTCCGTATCTCGAATTTATACAATACTCCCGCCTCCAAGCCCGGGACAAAAAGCTCCCAGATGCCGGAAGAGCCCATGGAACGCATGGGAAGGCATCTTCCATCCCAGTGGTTACAATCTGCAACCAAACTTACTGCTTTTGCTGAGGGCGCCCACACAGCAAAGGAGGCTCCCTTTACTCCCTGGTGATCAATGAGCCTGCCCCCCATCTTCCAATGAAGGTCGTAGTGCACGCCCTTGGAAAATAGAAACTGGTCAATATCTCCCAGGGTAGGCCAAAAAGAATATGGGTCATGCGCAAGAAGGCCGCTTGAGTGATAGACACGGTAATCTTTATAGGTTACGGTATCCGCAACGATCACCTCGAACATCCCCTTTACATGCACACGCCGCATCTCGACAATAGTGCCGAGGATTTCAATATGCATGACTTTTGCACCTGGGCGAAATACCCTGATAACGCTCTTGCCATTGCCTAAGGGGTGAAGCCCTAAAACAGCGTGAGGATTATGCAGGCCTTTTTCAAAAAAATCTTCCAGCACTGCTTTAGGCGTCTTTTCTACGTGACGTTCAAGAATATTTTGTTGGCTCATGGTACCCGTATTTGTGGATGTACAACTATAAGTATTACTTACACGGATCGGGGTAGATTATCAAGGGAAAAAGAATTAAGCAGTGATCAAAATATATCCTCGATAGGTTTTCCTGCTTGAATCTTGGGTGTGGAGGCTATTAAGAAGAGCCGATCGTTTCACCCAATAAGATCCAGTCCAGTCTTTATCCACATCCATGACAAGGACCATATGATTGTGAAGATTGTAATCACCCAAAGGCGAGAAATGACCGCAAGGACCTTCAATGGGTAATAGCACTGCTTGGTCAAAATTGACAATGATAAGAGTCCGTAATTTTTTTCTCGAAGCTAATGAGTGAAGAGCTTTATTGAATACCTCCTCCAACATCTATCTTGTAGTCTATCCGGAAAAATGGTTCACTTATGCAGAATAACTCTCACAATATTTGGAGGTTTTTATGAAACGCTTGTTGCTCTTAGGAATGTGCTGTTTAGCATCCTTTTGCTGCGCTGATGAACCAGCCACCTCTCCCATGCAAGGCACACAACCCGCTCAAGCTATAAAACATGAAATTGCGCTGAAAATTGACCCTCTTTCCAAAGAACAGATAGATGCTGGGCTTACTCCAGAGATGCTCACACAAGCAATAACCGATGAGCTTGAGCTTGCATCCATTTACATCAATCCAGGTCAAAGTTTTCCTATGCTCGTTCTGCATATGCGGACAGCACAAGTTGGACTTGATATGGCTACCTTCTTCCAACTCTGTTTTGAAGAGAATGCCATGCTTGTCCGAACTCGTACTATGTACTATGCAATCACATGGAGCCAGAACTCAATCTTGACATGCGATCCTCAAAATCTGAAAAAAGAGGCGCTCGCCACACTGTCAATTCTCGTGAAATCATTTATCAAAGATTACAACAAAGCGATGAGTACTGCCGCCTCGTAAAATAAAAAAACCCATTCGAAACATATGTTACGAATGGGTTTTTTAAGGAAGGAAGGTTTATTTGTGGCAAACTTCGCAGCATCCTTTATACCACGAGACGATGCGCCAGATTGCTGAAATACCAATAAGATCATAGATGACAAGGGCAGCTGTTGATCCCGCTCCAAAGATTGAAGCGACGACGTCCATATTCCATACGCCGAACAAGCCCCAGTTAAGGCCCCCTATAATGAGCAAAATAGAGGCTATCATATGCAAAAAC
>PMZB01000302.1 GCA_003170575.1 Chlamydiia bacterium
GGGTTGTTTTTAAAGGAGAATTAATAATGGTCAATACACTCACAGAAGTAGATGTGCAAAAATTAAGCATGCTAAAACCCACGTGGAGCGAGTTAAAAGATAACGTGCTCCATGATGAGGCACTAGTTCAAGACACAGCTGTTAATTCAGTAANNAAAAGAAGATAAGGCTTTGTGCCTTCAAGCACGAAAGATCGGGGATGTTTATTTAAGAAGTCTTTCACATAATTTTCTTGTTCGTTTTGCCGATTGGATTAGGGAGAAAATAACAAACCTTTTAGTGCAAAGATCGATTCTCCCTTCAGCATATGAGCGCGCCTGCCACCAGAGACTGGGAGCTAATGCACGAGCTGAGGACGGATTTGATGCTGTGCTCGATTTTACCGAAGCAGGGCTTCATGCTCATGTCCCTGAGATAGACGCCTGTAGAAACAAAGAACTTGCTTGGTGGGAATCTCTCCTCAAAAGCGTGGAGCAATTCTTACACGATGTCCTGTCCCCCAGCCTTTCTGATTCTGAAGACGTAGCACTACTGCAGATGCGTTGGCGCTTGCTCACAAGAGCTATCGATGGGTGCCTTACCGACTCATTTAAAGATGAAGACAATAAGAAGCTTAAAAACTATGCATGGCAGTTTAACTTGGCAAAGAGACAGCTCGAAGCTCATCTTAAAAACAAGCATTGGAACCAAGAAGATGAAGAAGAGCCTTATTTCCGTGCCCCACGATGCTTAAATGGCCGCACCGAGAATGAGGTCCTAAAGCCCTTACTGAAACGCGTTAGGGAAGCTAATCTTATCCAGGACCCAATTTTAGTGGTCACACTGAAAGACTAATCACTCCTCTTCATCACCCTGCAGATACTGCTCCTGAAACTGCTGGCCTAGAAGCTCGAGCACGGTTCTGTAGGTTTTGCCTTGAAAAAAGTGGTCAAGGATGAAAGAGCTATCCGAGGGGAGGAAATGTACATTTGGCAATTTTCCATAATTGCCCTTCATATAGTTGCCAAAATCCAAAATCGGTATCCCATCTTTTGTGCTTATGTAGTTGTCCGATTTGCCACACAAGTTTTCAGAGATCATCGTAGTGCCGCCAAATGTATTTACATGAATAAGATTCCTTTCTTCCTGGGACAACAGAAGGAGGGCATTATATGTATCTGTGGCGCCAAGACTATGGGCATAGTGAAAAATGACCCCTCCACTTTCTACTCCCCCCATCTCCTTGATAAGTTTTTTCCATAAAGTAGCTAATAGGACTGCCTGACGAGACACAATTCCAGCCTTGGCCTTCACTACGCGAACAATATCATTAGTAAAGCCTTGAGTTGCAGCGTACACATAGTGAACAGCAGTATCTCCATGGAGTTTTGAAATAAGCGCCGCAGAACATGCTGTCTCATAGGACCAATTCAAGATGCCATTAATAAATGTCAGGCGCACATTTGGATCCTTTTCTTCATTTCCACAGACTGCCTCCATAGACATGTCTGGATTATAGCCAATAAGTTGAGTCCATTTTTCTCCCACCACATGAAATGCGATCTCTTCAAACCCATCTTTCATCTCGCTAAACCAGTCAAGCCCGCTCTTTGTAAAGGTAATAGTCTTCCACATGCTTTCGACAGCCTTATGAAAAGCTTGGCTTGCTTTGCCTTTCAAAGAAGACCAGCTGATAGGAAAAGCAAAAAGGCCTGCTTCATCTTGGAAAACAGCAGGATTATTTCGTGCAAACACTCTGTCATCATACCCGTCAACCATGCCCAAAGGATCTTTTTCACACCATCGCATGGAAAATGGGTCATAACGTCTGTGGCCAAAGTCATAAAGATTTGAAAGATTTAATAACCTCTTTCCACAATAAAGCCAGGGGGATATTGGATCGGTCACTTCACCTCTTGCATCATATGCGTGAAGCGTGCCAAAAGCACTATACCTAAAATCTTGTACAAGCGTGCCATTATCCAAAAGCGCTACAATAGAACCTCTCTCATCACAATCTGCATCAAAAATTTTCCCCTTTAGTTCTATGCCAAGAGTCTTTTTAAGATCCAGGTCCGGTATTTTAAGCTCTGCAAGCAAACCGTTTTCCATGGACCCAATTTCGCTTTCTCCAATCCACACAAGCTCTTTGCATCCCTTGCATTCGCCTTCTTGGAAAAACATAATCTCTTGAAGCCGGGAAAGCGCATCATATCTATAGTGCACTTCACACTCGTCCAAACAAACCCTTGAGACTCTTCCAAGAGCATCATAGGAAAACTCTTTTTTCTGGCCACTGATCTCTTGGACTTTGATATTTCCCTCTTGATCATAGGTAAAATGGGCTTCACCAAATGTGATAGGATCTCCCTGTTCATTGTAAACCGCTGCTATTCCATCTTTTGACGCAATCATACCCAACGGAGAAAAAGAATAGGTTTCATTAAACTCGCCCTTCTCGCCAGAAAGCTGGTTCAGAGCATCGTATGAATACTCTTCTTTCCACTCTCCTAGCCCGTCTTTTTGTACAACATTTGAAGGAGTACTGCATACCGGAATGGAAGAGGGCCCTTTCTCCTCTTTTTCGGCAGACCAGTTTCCTCTATGCGCACAAAAGCTTTTGGCAGATTTTTCATAGGAAATGGTTGATCCATCAGGCAGACGTATGTCAGAAATTTTTCCGTCCTTTCCATAAGTGATAAAACTTATTCTTCCAACTTCTCCATCCGAGTCAAGACGGCCTGCTTGATCAAAAGATCGGACAACTTGCTTTGACGTAACTTTATCAAGAAGCCCTGTCATCCGCCCTTGAGGGTCATACGTGAACTCATAGTTAACAGAACCATCTTCACTTGAGAGCTGCTTGAGCAGTGTGCCGTTCCACGTATAATAAATCGTGTGAAGCGGTGTTTTTTTAGCAATAAGCCTGCCCTTTTGATCATAGAGATAGGAAACTTCTCTTTCGCCAACTTTGACACAAGAGAGCCGCCCCCCCTGTCCAAACTCCCATTCAACGATCCTCGCACGCGAAGCCGTTGTTTGTGTCACACGTGTAGAGCCCTTAGTGTCAAGAGCTGCAAAATCCTCTCTTAAAATCTCATGCCCTTCTGAATCCCGCCAAATTCTACTGCGTTTTTCCTCTTCCACCCGTTCCACAAGGGATGTTTGATCAGCATAAATAGTTGTTTCCTCATGAGACGCGGGACTATAGATTTTTCGTAAAACTTGTTCTTTTTTTCCATTCAGTTCGTGTTCTACTGAAATGAGTCTTTGCAAATCATCATACCTGTAGGAAAAGCATTCCTCTCCATGTTGATCACACCTAAAGGTAACGTTTCCATTGGCAAGCCATACCGCTTTCATGAGGTAAGGATCGGTCTCACAATCATATTTCACGCGAGTCGAACTCTCTAATCCATCTAAGGAAATTGACGCATCAAAGGTCCAAGGGTCCTGGGACAAGGATCGCACACCAATGACGCGGTCCAGAGCGTCATAAGAAACTAGGGTAGCTGTTCCATCAGAACATTCAACTTTGGTAACCCGTCCAAACACGTCTCTTACATAGGTATATTTGTTAAGGGAATTCTCTATCCCTGAGCATTCAAGACCAGCATATGTGTAATAGGTTGTTGTAGAGCCATTACTTTCCTCCAAAACCCTGCCAAAAGGATCTTTTCTGTACTTTCCTTTAGTTCCATCTCGATTTATATGTTCCTCAAGATTTCCATCTAAAGAATATACAAACCTTTCCGTGGATCCATCAGGGAAGGTGATACAATATGGCTGCCCACGAGCTGTGTACAGAATGGATTTGGGGTTTTGTGAAGATTTTTCTTCTCCCACCATATTCCCAAACACATCATACTTTCTCGTGATTGCAGAAAAAACTCCTGAAGAGAAGTTCTTGATGCCGCAAAGTCTTCCCAGGCCATCTAAAGTCTCTTGTTCATTGTTTGAAAAGTTTGGCCTAAGACCTGTGCCGTCATATGTTTTTTGGATGCTTAGAAGTGTATGATTGGCATCAAAGACCTGTATATTTTGCTTCGATAGGTCATGTGGAATCTCTGTTGTTCGGAGCATTACAGGCTCGTTTTTCTCAAGATCCCATGCTCCCACTGTCACTACATCGCACTTTTCCCCAATAAGTGTGATACTAAATTTTCTTCTGGTTACCCCCTCGAGATTATTTATATCCTGGGATGCACCATCATCAACAATCTCCTCAACACGGCCGCCACTTGAACGCATTGCTTCCCGAAAACTAGTACCGCCGCCAGAGGTTATAACAACACAAAAATCCCCTTCAGATCTGGGTTCTACATAGTGAACAACTTTGCCGCTTTGCTCCCACTCTTTGGTCACATCCCCTTTCTCATCAAAGGAGCACTTAGTTTCATACCGCTCTTTCTTTGCTTTCCCTGAGAGATTTCCCTCAAAAATTGTTGTGGCTTGCCCCTGCGCCTTATCAAAAGAAAGGTAATAGCTAAGAACCGAGTTGCCGCCCTCATCATCTACTCGCACTGCAGAAAGAAAGGCCCCCTCCCACTCTGCGACAACCTTCCCTTCTATGGAATTTTTAGTAGCATTGATAAGCTGAACGTGTGCAACACGCCCCTCTCCATCATAAACTGTTTCAACTCTGTACGCATCCCCCCCGCCGGTGCCAGCAAGATCTTTGACTACCGTTCCTTTGCCAGAAGTTAAAAATACATCACGCATGCACCAATGAGGCAACGCTGAGAGATGCTGAACTAAATGTCGTACATGAACATCTTCAGCCCCAACATTGCTTATTCCAATAAACAAGAAAAGGCAGAATACATTTCTTAACAAAAACCACATATCTACAACCTATTAGAATTCAGCTATCTGTATAAGCGGTATTCATTAAAG
>PMZB01000224.1 GCA_003170575.1 Chlamydiia bacterium
TATCAACACTTTAATACTTTTTTATAACCTCCTCCTCTGCTATACTCATGATTGAACGAACGTGAGAGCTTGATGATCTTAAAAGAAAAAGATTTTTTATTTTCTCGAGCCCCTGCAAAAATTATTCTTTCAGGGGAACATGCTGTTGTGTATGGGTGTCCTGCGGTTGCAGTAGCTGTGAACCGATATGCAACAACAGAGATTGCTACAAATCCAGATCAAGGCATTTTTTTTACCTTAAGCGACCTTCGAACAACGCTGAGGCTCACTCTTTCTACGCTTCGTCGAGTGCGTGACCGGCTTCTTGAAACCTATCGCCGTTTCATTGAGGGAAAAGCCGGAATCCGCGAGGTGGTGACAGCTCCAGCTGATCTTTTTCAATATACCCTTCTTTCTTTGATCGAGGACTGCCAAATCGACCCTGTTTGTGGCGTACGGATTAATGTCCACTCTACAATCCCTATTGGCTGCGGCATGGGCTCTTCTGCTGCAACGATTGTCAGTTTTGTGAAGGCCATTCTTCATTTTTTTCATATTGATAAGGGAATCGAATGGATAGAAAAGCTCATCCTTGATGTAGAACGGTTTCAGCATGGAAGAGCAAGCGGTGTGGACTCCTTTATTTCCTTGCATGGAGGATGTGCTCGGTTTCAAAAGGGGAAGACCCCGTGCCGGCTTGATATGCCGCATCACCCTATGTGGATCATTCTCACAGGCCGTCCTGAAAGCAGTACCGGCGAGTGTGTAGCAGCTGTTTCTGAAAAATGGAATGCACATCTCACAGCAGAGTTTGAAGAAGTCACATCTCTTTTTGAACACGGGTTAAAGGAAAAATCCTCTTCACAACTTATTGAAACCATGAGGAGAAATCATCAACTTTTAGCAACTCTTGGAGTTGTTCCAGAAAAAGTACGCTCCTTTATTTCTGCAATTGAAAAGCAGGGGGGCGCCGCAAAAATTTCTGGGGCTGGCTCAATTCGGGGAGACTCTGGCGGAGTTGTCATTGCCATTTCCGAAGCCCCCCTTGAACCTTTATGTACGCAATACGGCTATCAGTTATTCCCATTGGAAGGAGAGATGTTAGGTGCTAAAGTCTATTGTAGCTAGTGCCCCAGGGAGCCTCATGCTCTTTGGAGAGCATAGTGTGCTTCGAGGCAGAGAGAGCCTTGTGGCTGCAGTTGAGCCACGAATCACTGTCAAATTGACCCCGGTAAAGGAAAAAACAATCACTGTTCAATCCTCTCTTGGCACTGCCACCACGCCAATCCATTCAGTATCGCTCGGAGAAAATCTTCGTTTTGTAGAAAAAGCTCTATCGCTTTTCCAGCGCAGATTTTCAACAGGAGCCCACATACTCATAGAGTCAAAGATCAATCCAAGCGTAGGCCTCGGGTCATCAGCAGCTGTCACTGTTGCCACTCTAGCGTGTCTTCTGAGATGGTTAGACCTTTCAGAACACCCCTTCACGCTGCTAAAAAAAGCAATACAAGTGATCAAATCCGTTCAAGGATGCGGTTCAGGAGCTGATGCTGCAGCCAGTATCCTAGGAGGAGTTGTTCAGTATGGCATTAACCCTTTATCAGCAATATTCCTGCGCGAAAATCTGCCCCTCACACTTGTGTACTCGGGCAAAAAAACGCCCACACCCGAGGTAATAGCCTATGTCAAGAGCCTAGAGAGATCTTTCCCTCGGGTTTTTGAATCCATTTTTGACAGCATGGAACAGGTGACTTTACAAGCTTCAAGTGCTATTTGCAGAGGCAATTGGAAAAGGCTAGGGAAATTAATGGATATACATAACGGACTGCAACAGGCGCTTTTGGTAGGAACTGAAGAACTCTCTTCCATCTTTTGGGATCTCAAGCGATCAAAAAGCATTTACGGCGCAAAAATTTCCGGCTCAGGCCTAGGCGACAGCATGATCGGACTTGGAACATTAAAGCCAGAAGACCCTTGTTTTCGAAAGCAAATTCCTATCTGCGTTGCAAGAGAAGGAGTGCTCATAGATGAGGGATAGACGTATTCAAGCTGCGCATGCACTTCTCCCCAATGCCTGGCAACAAGCCCCTAAGGAAGCCCGCGCATTTGCTCCAGTTAATATTGCGCTTGCAAAATACTGGGGAAAAAGAGATGAAGCTCTCCACCTTCCTGTGACAGATAGTTTCTCCGTATCTCTCGCTCTTGGAACTACAACCACAATTGCCAAAGGAGAAGCACATGATGATTTCTGGCTCAATGGCGGGAAAATAGATCCTGCAACTCCTTTCTACAAAAGAATGCAGGAATTTTTGGATTTAGTGCGCCCTCATCATTCCTTTACATTTTCTGTGCATACTGAAAACAATGTGCCGACCGAAGCAGGGCTAGCATCCTCTGCATCTGGTTTTGCTGCTCTTACTCTAGCCTTAAACAGCTTTTTTGGGTGGAACCTATCCTCAAAAAACCTTTCCTTGCTCTCCCGGCTTGGAAGCGGAAGCGCCTGTAGATCGATTGCTCCGGGGTTTATGCTCTGGCATAAGGGAGAAAAAGAGGATGGGAGTGATTCATATGCAGAACCCTTTCCAGAGAAGTGGGAGGAACTCACGTGTGGTATCTTTTATGTTTCTACAAAGAAAAAAGAGATTGACTCGCGAACAGCCATGAAACGAAGCCAAGAAACTTCCCCCTACTATCCTCTCTGGCCAGATGTAGTTGCAAAAGATTTATTTGACATTACTGAAGGCATAAAAACAAAAAACTTCTCACAATTTGGCCAGGCTATAGAGCAAAATGCTCTTGCCATGCATGCTCTTATGCATACAGCAGCGCCCCCCTTTTCCTACTACACTTCTGACACGATTTCCACTATGAAACACATATGGCAGGCAAGAAACGAAGGGGTTGAGATCTATTTTACAATGGATGCAGGGCCCAATATAAAAGCGTTTTTTCTTAAAAAAGATATATGCGACATTATTTCTATTTTTAAATCAATATCACTCGTTGAATTGACTTTTTAGAAGATTTGTTTTTAAAGGAGAACTAATAATGGTCAATAAACTCACAGAAGTAGACGTACAAAAATTAAGCGTGTTAAAATCCGTATGGAGTGAGTTAAAAGATAACGTACTCTATGATGAGGCACTAGTTCGAGACACAGCTGTTAATTCAGTAAAATGGCTAGCAAAAAAAATTAATGTAAATGTTCAAGAGTCAACCTGGGCAAAAACCCTTCAAGAACTATTTGAAAAGGCAACTTTGTCAAAAAATGTTTCGACGCGTGTGGCAGCAGCTGGGATTGCCAGATCTTTTTCCATCCTTGGCACCACAGGCGCCCTTTCTTCAAAGACAAAAGAAGATAAGGCTTTGTGCCTTCAAGCACGAAAGATAGGGGATGTTTATTTAAGAAGTCTTTCACATAATTTTCTTGTTCGTTTTGCCGATTGGATTAGGGAGAAAATAACGAACCTCTTAGTGCAAAGATCGGTTCTCCCTTCAGCATATGAGGATGCCTGCCACAGAAGGTTAGGGACTGATGCGCGAGCTGAAGACGGATTTGATGCCGTGCTCGATTTTACCGAAGCAGGACTTCATGCCCATGTCCCTGAGATAGAGGCCTGTATGAAAAAAGAACTTGCTTGGCGGGAGTCTCTCCTCAAAAGCGTGGAGCAATTCTTACACGATGTTCTGTCTCCAAGCCTTTCTGATTCTGAAGACGTGGCACAACTGCAGATGCGCTGGCGCTTGCTCACAAGGGCTATCGATGAGTGTCTTACCACCTCATTTAAAGATAAAGACAATAAGAAGCTTAAAAACTATGCACTGCAGTTTAACTGGGCAAAGAACCAGCTCGCAGCCCTCCTTAAAAACAAGCATTGGAAGCGAGAAGATGAAGAAGAGCCTTATTTCCGTGCCCCACGCTGCCTGAATGGCCGCACCGAGAATGAGGTACTCAAACCCTTACTGAAACGCATTAGGGAAGCTAATCTTATCCAAGGCCCAATTTTAGTGGTCACACTGAGAGAGTAACGGTTTACATATCGCTCCTACGTTGGGGTATGTGAAATCCAAAGAATTTCCTTACAAGTTGTGCAGCACTTCATTAGAGAACTGTTTATGGCCAGTTATTATTTTCCAATCCCTTACCTATTTTTTCAAGATTTGCTAAGGTATTTACTTCCTTTATTGAGGAGGTAGATATGCGGTTTGTTTACTCAGTCTTGCTATTCTTTTTTTCTCTCTCTTGTGGTGGAGACCTCCTTTCTCTATCGACCAAGCAAAGCAAGATTCTTCTCTACAAAAGGATGCAGGAATTTTTGGATTTAGTGCGCCCTCATCATTCCTTTACATTTTCCGTGCATACTGAAAACAGTGTGCCAACTGAAGCCGGGTTGGCTTCTTCTGCGTTACGTGTGCCACGCTTTCCACCATGAAAAGCATATGGCAGGCAAGAAAAGAAGGAGTAGAGCGCTATTTTACAATGGATGCAGAGCCAAATATTAAATTGTTATAT
>PMZB01000187.1 GCA_003170575.1 Chlamydiia bacterium
CCAGCATTACAAATCCAATAGCAGGAACAACACAATCCCAACCGCCAAGTTTTCCTTATACCCAAATTAATGTTGAAAGAATTTCATCTTTTCAGGAACCAGATGCCTCCCAGCGAGTTCGCGAAGCAGAACAGGGCTTCAGAGACAGATGGGACCTCTTTGGCGCCCCTCAGGAGCCTTTTCCCCTGTGGAGCAATCTGTGGGATGAGAGAGCACTTGAAATTTGCTTCAAAAAATTAAATCAGTGCAGATTAGATGCTTATGTGGAAAACGCGAAAGAGTATGATCCTGACAGAAAAGTTCTTTTGATACGACGAGCGTCTTTCTCCTTACGCAAAGAGCTGCAAGATCGTGAACAGAAGGCCGATTACTATCCAATTTCATTCGATTACAACCGAGCATCAGATTTGTACAACGCAAGCATCATCAACATCCATGGCCTTCAATTCATCGCTATGGAAGCTCCTTCAACAGGAATTTTACTTAATGAGTTCTTTCACATACTAAACACATACAATGTATCTACCTTGGTCTGCCTGACCCCACCGATTGAGCATGCTAGGGTACAATGCATTCCTTATTGGGAAGAGCCTATAACTCGTACGCGCATAGAGAATAAGCTCATGCTTCAAGGGGAAAAATCTATTTCTTTTGTCTACACAGACGCATGGAAAGACAATCAAGGAATAGGTCCTAATCAGCTTTTTCAGCTTGTAATGCAGACAAGAGAAGGAAATAAAAAGGCAGACTCAATAATTGCCGCACATTGTGCAGGAGGCAGAGGAAGAACAGGAACCTTCATAGCGGCCTATGTGATCGCCCATGATCTTGACGAGTATTTTGCCAAAGGCGGAGATATCACCCAGATACCTATCAGCATTGATAAGTTAGTGTGGGAATTATCATTACAACGAGGTTTTGCTGTTTCTCGACTTGAGCAATATGTAACTCTCCATGAGTTCGTGGGACACTACTTAAGTAATAGACTATCCGGAAATGCAAGATAAAACATGGGAATTACCGCTGTACGATCCCTTATAAGCTAGGAATTGTGAAATAAATGCTTGTCCTGGTAAGGTGAGAATTTGAACACGGAGAAGCAGATGCAATATAAACCGGTTCGATTTTTTCTCATCACGTTCATCTTAACCTGGAGCTCTTGGTTTCTGTCCGCTTATTTCAGTTATCAAGCCGGAATGGAAAAATACCAGATGTTCTTCATGTTTCCAGGGCTTTTTGCACCAAGTATTGCCGCTCTCTACATGCTCTCAGGCTCTCAAAATAGAGTGTTACGAAGGGATTTCTGGGACAGGCTTCGCCCCGGTAAAATCAAGCTAAAGTTTGTGCCTCCCCTTTTGTTGCTTGTACCTTTCGTGGTCTTTGCGGCAACAGCAATCTCCCTTCTTTTCGGTATGTCTGCCGATCAATTTGGAATGTCAGATGAATTCCTAGTCATGAAAGGACAAGGACTGCTGAGTATTAGTATTTTATTCCTGGCCCCTCTATTCGAAGAATTAGGGTGGCGAGGCTATGGCGTGGATAGCCTGAGGGAAAAATTTGATATTTTTAGAACTTCGTTTCTTTTTGGCTTTCTGTGGGGGTTGTGGCATTTACCCCTCTTTTTCATCAATGGCTATTATCACCACACTCTGTGGGAAACAAACTTTTTCTATGTCCTCAATTTCTTCCTCAGCGTGATAACAGCAGCAATTTTGATGAATTGGATTTACTTCAAGAATGGCCGCAGTATCCTATCAGCCATTATCTTTCACTTCCTACTCGACTTTTTCTACGTCTTTTTTGCCGTAGAGCCATTTACTAAATGCATCGCCACCGTAGTTATGCTTCTCATCGCAACTATCATAATTTTAAGGGATAAAAAATTTTTCCTTCCCCAAGAGAATAAAAAAAACCCTTTTCCCTAAAAGAGAAAAGGGGTTAAGTTGTAAAGACAAATAATTTCTGTTAAACTAAGAGACTTTCCCTTTCTGTGGAGGATTCCTGCCGCCGCATTCTTTGTCTGCAATTACTTGTCCTATTATTTGCATTGGGGTCTTTTTCGCTGCTTTTCCTTTTTTAACAGTTTCTGCAACCTCTTCTGCTCTCTCTTCTATTTTTTCAGCTTCTTCTTTGATTTCTTCTTCAACTCGCCCGCCGCCCTTAACTGGGGCTGGGGCTGGAGCTGGAGCTGGAGCTGGGGCTGGGGTACCCCCACTGCCTGGGCATGCCCCCGCTCGCCTTACTAGAAAATCATCCATACAACCTCCTCTTATTTAATATACACACAAAAATGCAAAGCTCTATCTCGCTCTTCATTATTATAATAACATTTTTTTAATTAATTTTCTACTACTCTAAAAAAGAAGATTCTCTACTCCAAAACACCCACCCTTCAACAACTGCTATTCTGATATCACTGTTTTAGCAGATTAATGCTCTGAGTGCAAAAGTTCGGTAGCCTGAGCTACCCCGAACACTTTGATTTTTTCCCCATGTACCTGGGTATAGAGTGGAGACAAAAGATGGCTCCCAGAGTCGACTTCTAAAAACTTTTTTGTTGAGGGAGCATAGACAAAAAATGCATCAAACCAGACCGCTTCCCTCAGCGTGTTGATATGGGTAGGATACTCTGTAGGTGCAGCAGTAAAGGAAAGACCTTGGTCTTGAAGAGCTTGCACAACATCACTGGGAGACGCATTCATATCCCCCATCACAACCATTCTAAGAGCAGAGTCAAAGAGTCCTTTCACAATACTCGCCATTTGAATAAGCCCTGCAGGCCCCCCTCCAGGAACATGGGTGAGGAAAACTGCAAAGATATCCTTCGTTTTTTTGTCCTGCACTTTTAGTAAAAACACGACTTTTGGAGTGTCCCCTGGATAGGGTACAATTGTTAAGTCTAAAACTCTTAACTTTCGTGTGTCATACAAAAATACATCCTCTTGATGGGTAGGTGAGGGAGAGAAAAGACACTTCCAACCGTAAGGAAGGTGATGCTGAAGATAGTGAAGCATGGTATGGCTTGTTTCTACGAGACCTATTAATGATCGCTTATAGTCTCCCTCCATCATTGCCTTGCACTGCTTGAAAATCACCCGCTCTCTTTTTGAAAAGCCTTTCTGTGCTCGAATTTTGGCGAGCTGCGTAATCAGACCTTCATTTAACCCCTGCCCATCTTCAATGATGAAGTGAAGGTATTCCTCATTCAAAACGTTCCAGGAAGCAAGCTCGACGGCATTAACCTTTGCTCCAATTGGCAGATGATCACTCGTAAAGCGCCACTTCTTGTGCAATGCTCCCACAAAAAAGGGAGCAAAAGAGCACTCTTTAGCATCCGCATTTGTGCAAAAAAAGAGCATCGCACCCAGTAAAAAAGGAAAAAATCTCATCTTCCTCCTAAAAAGTGTACCCCAGATCCAATGTCAGTAAATAATGGGATTTGTGTTGGCGCCCAAACAAGTGCTGAACTATGGGAAAGCCAACACCAAATTGCACAATCCAACGCTCTGAGGAAGCCCAAAGGGAAGGCGTCATCAAGATAGTATTTCCCCCTGAATTGCGCTTCTTGACTCCATGAACTTTATTTCTCAAGCGGTAGGTACCATCAAATTCAACCATCCATGCATAAATCCAATCCCTTGGGCTTGGAATATTGCCCCCATAACCTGCCTGATAGAGAATCTGGTCCCCAAATCGCTTTCCATGATGTTTTGTGGTGAAAGTACTTCCATATGAAGTGAAGCCAAACCAGTTAGGAGTGGTATAGTTATAGGTACTTCCAAGAAAAAAACTGGGTGCTCCAAACCCCGTTGGCGGATTTTTTCTACCTGAGCCAGTAGGAAAGGTCATACTGCCTACGACCGTAGCTTGAGCACTCGAAAATTTTGATGTTTTTGTATATACAGCTGATTCAATTTGCGCTGACGCATCTTCCCAGCCCCTGGAATGATGTGAACCCTTTTTCATCGATGGAGCAAATGGAGCATTGAAAGATATCGTGGAAGTATCAGAAATTCCATACAAAATGAATGGTGTTATTTCTGTGGCCCGGTTTTTCTTCCCTCGAGAATGCTCACCAAATACATAGTACTGAGTTACTTGATCCCCAATGATACGCTGCCCAAAACTGACCAATGGCGCTGGCGTCTGAGAATCAGGTAAAGCAAAATTCCCCTCTTTCACCGGATCCTCACTCGCATATCCTAGAAAAGGTATGGCGAGCGAAATGACGAGTGGAAATAAAAATTTCTTCATATATGCCTCTTATTCCATGTTAACAACTGCGCGAAAGTGCACTTTTCCTTGTTTTTGTGACTATGCTCCAAAGAAGAAAATTGATGCAAGAGGAGGAAGAAATATTCTTTAATTTTCAGCGACCTGAGCGGCAAAAAAAGGTTCATTCAGAAATTTTTATAAATAGTTGGATACTATAAATGATCCCTGTGCTACACTTATCTAGAAATTTTTCAAAAAACTTCGGTGTTAATGACTTTTAAAAATATCGCTCTTGATCCAGCAATCCATAAAGCTCTGGAACAATGTGGTTTTACAGACCCAACCCCAGTACAAATAGAAGCAATTCCTGAGATCCTTCTGGGATCTGATATTCGAATCTCTGCCCAAACAGGAACTGGCAAAACAGCAGCATTCCTTTTGCCCGCGCTTCACAAATTAACTACTCCCTCCTCAAACCGCGGCCTCGGCCCTCGTATACTTATTCTTGTCCCAACACGGGAACTTGCTCTTCAGATAGCTGCTGAGGCGTTACGATTCAGCAAATATCTTCAACGAATACGTACCATCTGCATTTACGGCGGAGCCCCTTACCCACCCCAATACCGAGACCTTTCACGGCCTCATGATATCTTGGTTGCGACCCCGGGCCGACTCATTGATCACCTCGAACGAAGAAAGGTCAACTTGTCACGCGTTGAAATGTTGGTTCTTGATGAAGCTGATAGAATGCTTGATATGGGATTTAAAGAACCCGTGGAGCTCATCGCTTCTGCAACTCCCTCCTCCCGCCAGACAATTCTTCTTTCAGCAACTCTGTATGGCAATGTTGCAACCCTTTCAAAACGCTTGATGAAAAACTCGAAAGAAATTGCCATTACACCCACAAAAGTGAATCATGATAACATCGAGCAAAAACTCTGTTTTGTGGATGATATCCACCACAAATATCGCCTCCTCGATCATCTCCTAAATGACCCCTCTATCAACCAGGCAATTATCTTTACCGCAACGAAAAGATTAGCCGACGGCTTGGTTGATCAGCTTAAAGATCAGGGACATAATTCCGCAGCTCTCCACGGGGATATGAATCAGCGCCAACGAACAAAAACAATCACCCGCATGAGAAGAGGCGAGATAAAAATTTTGGTAGCAACAGATGTTGCTGCTCGCGGCATAGATGTCCAATCGATCAGCCACATCATCAACTTTGATCTTCCTGACAATAAGGAAGACTATGTGCATAGAATAGGGAGAACAGGACGAGCGGGAAATACTGGTGTCGCTGTTTCTTTCGCTGCTCATAAAGAGAGATATTTGGTCTCCCAGATAGAGCGGTTCACAGGCCAATCAATCACTCCTCATGTGGTTCCTGGACTCGAGCCTACACACAAACCCGCCAACAAAGCTCAAGCTCCACAGAATAGAGGTAACAGAAACTTCAGATCCAAGGGCAGCTTCTCAGGGAAAAAGTCATTCCGACGAAGGTCTTTTTAGAGGCAAAGCAAATTCTTCAATTTGTTTATCCGATCTGCTATATACCATAAAAGAACGCTAAAAACTTTTTAGACACCCGTGGTATTCAAATGAGATTCATATTTTTTATATGCCTTGCTTTGGCAAGTTGCTCCCCACTTAGAGCACAGGAGTATACGAATCAACGCAACGCTCTTATTGCCAAAGCTATAGATTCACCTCCCTTATCAGACGACGAAAAAAAGGTCGACACATATCTACAGGCCCTTATGGCAAAAGAATTCAAGACCTCTTCTTTTTTGCCAAGCCGCAATTTTCTTGAATGTCAAAAAGAGATTGAGAACTCTTTGCTCTACTCTTTCTTACGACGCATGCCAAAGGGGAGTATTTTACATGCGCACGCAATGGCCATAGGCGATTTTGTCAGCGAGCGCCTGAAAACCGGCCACCAATGAGCGCCTAAAAACCGGCCACCCGGCGCGCCGTTTAAATCCCCGTTGCCCTACTATACTTCTGACAAATTTTTATGTCGGAGGTGATACATGAGTAGGCAACAAAAAATGGAAAAGAAAATTTTAATCACCAGGCTTCACGCTCTGGGATGGTCCTTTCGGAAAATTCAGCAAGAAACCGGAGTCCATAGAGAAACCATTGCGAAGTATATAAAAGAATCTCTGTTAGAACAGGAAAAACCTGAAAAAATCGGACAGGCTAAAGATTCTGAAAAAAGCTCTTCCAATAGCCTCTGCGTCCCTTTTGACAACTTCATTAAGGAATGCCTCCTAAAGGATCTTTCAGCCCAAAGAATCTATCAGGACCTAGTCAAAGACCATTCTTTTCATGGTAGCTATACATCCGTTCAGAGATATGTTAGGAGCCGTTCCTCCGAATCTAAAGATTCTTACTTCCGAATTCACACTCTGCCTGGAGAAGAAGCTCAAGTCGATTTTGGACAAGGTGCCCCAACGTTTATTGATGGAAAAATTTCTAAGCCATGGCTATTCACTATGGTTCTTGGGTACTCGCGTATGCTCTATGCGGAAGTTGTTTGGCATCAAGATGTTGAAACATTTCTTAGGTGCCATGAAAGAGGTTTTTTGTTCTTTGTTGGGGTGCCATTAATAATTAGGCTGGACAATTTAAAATCAGGGGTGCTCAAGGCTCATCTTTTCGAACCCGAGCTCAATCCAGTATATGTAGATTTTTCGAATCATTACGGTTTTTCGCCATTACCATGCCTGCCAGCCACTCCTGAGCACAAAGGTAAAGTTGAGGCAGGAGTGAAATACGTTCAGAATAACGCTTTGAAAGGCAAAGAGTTTGCTTCGTTGGACGCACAGAATACATATCTTCGCCAATGGACGCATGAGATTGCTCAGCAACGGATCCATGGAACAACGAAAAAGAGACCTATAGAAATGTTCGAAAACGAGGAGAGGCAAGCCCTAAAACCTTGCCCAAACACCTGTTACGAATACTTCAGGACTGGACTAAGATCAGTTCATATGGACGGCCATGTTGAGGTAGAAAGAGCATA
>PMZB01000311.1 GCA_003170575.1 Chlamydiia bacterium
AACTTCTTGTGTCTTCCAGTCTACAATATAGATTTTTGAATCATAGAGAATCATAAGATCTATTGTTCCGCAGATATATCCGCTATCATCTCTAAAAAGAAATGGCACTTCACACCTTATTTTATCTCGAGGAATCTCATGCAAAGGGGGAAGTGTTGGCAGCTGTACTTGAAGTGCATGATGCAAAAGAGACGCAAGCTCGTTATTTTCGCACTGCTCTTCTCCCACAGAATCTTGCAGAAGCAAGGCGATTGCCTCATGAAACTGCACGCCAAAAAGAGCCCCCCCTGAAGATGTGGAGGCATGTGTCGTAAGAAGAGATTTTTCCTTTTGCGAAGAAAAAGAGCTCATTTTTCTCCACGCCCCTAAAAGGCGCTCTGTAGAGGATTCTTGAAGAACATCTTTCTTTTTCCTCTCATACACTTTCTCACAAGCTCCTTCTGCATCGGAAAGTGAAAACACTTGAGGATGCTGCTCTGTAAGGGTTTTGACAACTTGCTCCTGTAACCCTTGTGTAATACTCTGATAAAGTACGTCTGCCCACATATCCAGCGAGCCATTTTTGCCAACAGATAAGCAACTTAAAAGCAGCTCAAGCGGTGCGGCCTGTCCACGCGGCACACCTCTCCCCTCTTGCTCCAAAAATAAAGGTATGTAAGATCGTTTCTTGGCGCGAGTTAAAGCTACATAGATTTGCCGGAGCTTTTCCGCATCAATTTCTTCTAAATCACCATCACTCTGGGGGGTGCGCGAGGCAGTGCCAAGTGCGTATACAACATCAAACTCCAACCCCTTGCTTCTATGCATGGTAAGGATGGGCACCCCCTCATCCTCCGGATCAACTCTTCGAAGAAGAGCATCTCTATCCTCCGAAAAATACTCCTCAATGTGTTCAAGAGCTTCTGAAAATGCGCCTATATCACGCGGAACGTTTCCTTCAACAAGAGAGAGCGCCTCCAAGATCTGCTCAAGATCCATTTGCTCTTCTTTTTTCTGTCGCGCAAAGTAGGAGTGTAAACACTCCTTTCCATTATACCTGCAAGCAAACAATGCTCTTTTTAACCCTCCAATTCCACAAGACATGAAAGCATCTCGTACCCTCTCCCATTCAACTACTGCCAAGGCAAATAAGGTTAAATTATTTTCCCTCGCCATTTGGCCGCATGCCTCCTCTTGGCCTTCCATAGAAAAAAGAAGAGAAAGCAGCCTTTTTTTATCCTTGGGCTGAAGAAGGAGTGCAAAAACTTTTTTTAACCAGTTGTAAGTTGGGGACTCAGTAACAAGATCAAGCCTCCAGCAGCATGTAGGAATATTTTTTGAGGCTAGAAATTCTTCCACACGCCTGGCTTGATACCGATCCTTTACCAAAATCGCTTGCTCTTTGAATGGGATCCCCTCTTGCTCAAGGGCAATTAGCTCATCATGCATCCACATGAAAAACTTCTTCTCCACACTCTCGTGAGGCCAATTTCGTTTTCTTCCAAGATTGTCTTTTGCCGTAACAAAATGGACGGCACTGCGTGCATTCGATGTTAAAGGCTCAATACGGGCCGCAGAGGTGCTTTTAAGAAGAGGAAGCGACCTCGATTCTTTAGGAAGAAAGAAAATAAATGGGTGTTCAGGGCCGGCAAACAAGGTATTGAGGGCCTCAACCATAGGACTCGAAGCTCTGTGGTTTATAGACAATGAGCGCACTGACTCGCTCAAAAGGTCCCTTGCTCGCATGTAGGTATACACATCAGCTTTTCTGAAGGCATAAATAGCTTGTTTGGGATCCCCCACAAACAGGATGCTGCCTTTCCATGAGTCATTTAAAAATAGGTGAGAGAAGAGAGCAAGCTGCGTTGTATCTGTATCTTGAAATTCATCAACAATCACCCAAGAAAAAGAACTCCGTGCGCACCTGCAAAATGGTTCAGTTTTTGCAAGCTCTAAAGCTCGCCGCAGAAGTATCTCAAAGGTTTTTTTCCTATGCGTTGAAGTATATGCAAAAAACGCTTTGGCCGCCCCTACAGCTATACGCTTGCGAATAGCTTCTGGATCTATGAGCGCATGAATATGGGGCCACACCTGTTCCAAAAGAGTCCGGAAAAAGCGATACTCTGTTTCCTCAAGCGGCGTAAAGGTTCGCAAAGGCACTTCAAATAACGCTGCAAGGTTAATTCGCAATTTAAAAAATGGCTCTAGCGTTTTTTCTGATACCTTTTCAAGAAGGGCCTGTATGGCATTAAACAGGTCGTTTTTTTGTTTATGAAGCTCTCCTTCCTTTGTGCAGTTTCCTCGAAATTGTTTGGCGTATAGTTTAAGAATGGACGCAGCACAAGATATGGCCGAGGGAAACTCATTTTTGCACACGTCAAGCGTCGATTTTAGCAATTGGATCTCTTCCTCACGAGAAAGGGTATTCTCAATAGAAGGATCATCCATGAGCGCGAGAGTGCGGTCCAGAAAGTAGTTGTGATCATAGAAATCATTCTTTCCAAGGATGTTCCATTCATCAACTGAGATATGGCTGGTTTCTTGTAAGAACTCCTCCAGCCAGGCTTTTTGACTATTCTCCCATGTGCCTTCATCTTCTCCCGACTGCTCCGACCAAATAGTCAAAAGCCGTTCACAAAATCCGTGAATGGTAGTTATACACGCGTTACCCAGCCCGTCAAGAAAGGTGGATAAGGCTCTTGCTGCTTGTTGCTTATTTGGGTAGAGAAAAAAATACTCAGGAACTTCCCCTTCGCAACCATCACCCTGATAGTATTCAAGAGCCCTTTTCAATGCTTTTTTCACCCTTAAACGCAGCTCTCTTGCTACAGCCTTGGTAAAGGTAATGATAGCAAATTTTTTCGGATCAATTTCATTTTGGTTTAAAGACCCCTCTAGCACTGCCCGCACCACATAGTGCTCAATTACAAATGTCTTCCCAGTGCCAGCAGAGGCTTCAATAAAGAGTTTGGGAGAAATGACCTCATCTTTTGCAGTACAGTTAAAGCTCATGCTTCCTCACGAAGTAATAGATCGCTAAAAAGCCGGCACGCCCACTCCTCCCACATGCTTTTATACTCGGCAATTTTCTCCAGAGGAATCTTCCCATTTTTTTCCATTTTTACCACAAGCTCTTCCACCGTTGGCTTCTTTAAAAGAAGCTTTACAATATCTTGTGAAAAAGGAAAAGGGTGCTTATAGCAAGCTTGTGAAAATTCAACCCAGGAAGCAAACACTCTTTCAGGCTCTTTTACAGGAAGTTGGTAAATCTTTCTCTCTTTTACAGCAATAACAGCTTGTTCAAATAGCACATCCTCCTTTTTTGCAAGATATGCCCGGAAAATATATTCAGGCCACTTTTGGAAGAGCTCATAGGTCCAGGTGTCGGAAAAAAGAAGTTCCCCTTGGCGTGTAAGGCCTTTCCAGTTTCCCTGCACCTTGAATCCATTACATTCAAGGCAAGGCAAAAGAAGAGTCTCGCCTGAATACATTTTCTCTTTCACAGTAGGAACACACTCGACATTTATGCAAAAAAGCGTTTCTATCCCCATCTCTTTAAGCGCTTTATCCGCTTCCTGGTGAGCCTCTTTATATGTTTGGAGTGCAAGAGCGTGTTCTCTTTTAGAAAACGTTCTCTTTCCCAACATCGCTTCCTCAAGGTGCATTTTCACTTCATAATTTTTTATGAATATGGATGTCTCATCTTCCCATTCATCTATAGCGCCAAATTGCGCCGAAAAATAGCGTGAAAGAGGATTCTTCGCTGCCTTTTGAATTTCAGAAAAATCAACGCTTGCTGTAGCTTTCTTATCGCCATATATCGGCTCTTCACATAGCTGAGAGTTAAAACTTGCCTTTTTCCTGTAAAGAGAATGCTTAAAGAAAAGTGTTTTCGAAGGCTTTTCTCCACCAATTAAAAGGTTTGTATCTAGATGGGCAACAAGATCTGCAACGATTGGGGAGTAAGGAACTTCCTCCCTAAGCTCAAATGCATATGACTGATATCCGATAAAAAGGCGCTTCGCAGAGAGAATGGCCTCTATAAATGCATACTGCTCAAAAAGCTTTGATGAGGGATAAAGCCTAGGAGGAAGCTTTTCAAGATACTCTAGAGGATTTTCTTCTTCATGCGGGAGAGATCCTTCCTCAGCTCCTAAAATTGCAACAACCTCTGCAGGAAATGGCTGGAAAGAGCCCAGTTTTCCCACAATGATCGGCGCATTTATCCCGCCTTGAGTAAGCAACCCTTTTTCCACTTCAGCAAAAAAGAGAGACTCCGCCTCTGAAAATGGCAGATGAGCCTCTTGAGCATAGCCGCTTAAACGAAGAAGCGCCTTTTCCACGCTATAAAAAGAGCCATCTTCTTGCATAAATGGCTCAAAAAGCCTTTTTAAAAGCTCATGCCATACCCTCATAGGCTGCAGCTCATCTTCATGAAGCGGAAGAGGCGAAGCCTCCTCTACACGTAAAAGCCAGGCATGAATCTTTGCAAAAAAAGAGAGGAATGGTTGTTTTATTAGCGACTCTTCCTGAAAGAGCATCTGCACTTCCTGGTTGTACATCTGCTCAAAGGTCTGAGGATGTTGTGTAGAAGGGATGCCGCGCTTTTCTAAGTATCGTCTTCGGGTAGATTCTCTCCAGCTTGAAAAGCCAGATCGTTCGAGAAATCCAATAAGCTCCTCTTTGTCTTCCAGCGCAAAGCCAAAGCTTTTGAGAAACTCTTCATGCCGTACCAATTTGAGTACATCCTTTTTCCCGCCTTGAGAAAAAAGAAAACCAAACACAAGGCGAAGCATGGAGGAAACACTTGAGTCTCCCCAGATCTGATAAAGCTTTTCTTTTCCCCCAAATACCTCTTCAAAGGCTGCGCGATATTGTTGTAGATCTGTTGCCAGAACAAGAATTGAGGCGGGTTTTAAAGAAATGTTCCCAAAATAGCGCGAGAGAGCCTCTTTTAACGCCTCTACTTCACGCACAGGGGTATATGCAGCATGGATTTCTATGGAATCATCCTTTTTGACTTCTTGCGGCTTCTCTCTTGTTCCCACAAGAAGCAAAAGATCTGCCTTCAGATAATCAAGAAGGGTGGGTTCTCCCTGTTTCTTTTCTACCCCGTCATTGGGCAGAAGATCGCAATAAGGACTTTCAGAAAAAAATAGTTCTGGAATGGAGTAGGACGCCTTTACAGGCAGGTCAAGGTCTTCAAGCAAGTTTAAAAATTCCCTGCCAATGCGCCCAGAGTTTGCAAGAAACTTTTGCCTGTCAAGAAGGTAAGGCATAAAAGCTTCTTCAAATGTCCTTGAGTTGCTTTTCTTCAAAAGCGAGCGTATTTCATTATCAGAGCATTGATCACCCCAGAAAAGCATGCTCGGTGAAAGCAAGTAAAGGCGTTTCACATTAAATGTGCGAAGAAGAATGGTTAATGCTCCAGCGTGGAGTGAGGAAAACCCAAAGAGAAAAGTCGGGGCTTGAAGGGCCTGTATCTTTGGTTTCTGAAGGATCTTGGAAAAAGCCTCTCCAAATGATTCCAAGCCCTTTTTCTTAAACCATTCCGCCTCATCAAAGAATGCCACTTGCGCAAAGTGGATCAGATACTTTTTTGCAAAACTGAATATTCTTTCTTTTGAAAGAAATCCCTCTTCACCAAGCGCTTTAAAAAAGGCCTGTCCCCTCTCTTCTTTTTGAGATGTTTCCAAAAATGAGATAAGAAGGGGAAGAAGCGCTCCTCTCGAAGGAATCTTCCTAGAAAAAGCTTCGTCCAAAACCAGTATCTCGGCTGCAAGCGGATTTAACCCCCTTTCGCAAAGCGCCACCTTAAGCCACATCTTCACCGAGGCAGAGGGGACAATACATCGAAACGCAAGCAACTCCTTCTTGTCAGCATGGCGGGAAACATCCTCCACCAGCTCCCCAAAAAGCCGCTCCAAATCATTGCTACACAGCGCAAAGGATGACACTCCCAAAATAGAACCCTCTTTCTGAAGCCTTCATCAAAAAAGAGTTCATTATAGAGGAAGGGACTCATTGATGCTACTAGCCACTGGCAATCAATCCTCTCCCCATTCATTTTTATTCCCTTCAGTTTCTTCTTTTACCTCTTTGAATTTTTCCTGGGCTTTCCGAATCATTTCCTCTTTCGATTTCTGCGCCTTTGCTTGTGCCTCCTCGGCTGCTTTTTTTTGTTCGGCTTTTTGTCTCTCAGTATCAACTTTTTTTAGTGTAACCCCTTTTCTTATGCCCTCCAATAAGTCAGCTGATTGCTTAGAGGGGGCCGCCGGTCCACCTGAAGATGGAGGTGGCGGTGGTGTTTCAGACGCTGCAGCTTGTTTTGAAACCCCAGGACGAGGCGGTAGAGGTGAGGGTGTTGTGGCTGGCGATGATGGGACCTCTCTTTCTGTAACTGGTTTTTCCTCATCTTCTGGTGCCACTCCACTTCGTCTTCTTTCCAGAGTGCTTTTTAATGCGGCAACCAATCCACTCGCCGGCTTAGCCTCCTTAGATTGCTCCGTCGTTCCTTTTAATTCTTTTCTAGCACGGATCTGCTCCAACAAAGCAGCTCTGTCTGGGGTTGAAGGTGGGGTTCCTGGTGCTGCCGCTTCTTCCTCTTTAGCCTTTGGGGTAGGTGGTGGTGCGGGCGTGGCTAACTTTTCAGATCGAACAGTTGGGGGTGGAGGGGG
>PMZB01000124.1 GCA_003170575.1 Chlamydiia bacterium
GAATAATATGGTTTTGTTTGCTAACGTAAGTAGTCAGTCTCTGTCGCTTTTGGAAACCTTGTTTCCATATGAAATTTTAGAAAGACGTGAAAAAAGTCCAGGGCCGTCTCCCAGACAAGTTGTTTCTTTCGTCAATGACCTCACTCTCAAAGTAGTTGGTGCAGCTCTTGCTGCATTTAAAAACATGGATTTCGCTGCATTAGAACCAAATCTTGATCCTCCCATTGGCAATACTCAAGGTTTTTTACTTTATATGCTTACTAAAGACGAGAGATTCAGAAAGGAAATCAGAACCTTTACAAGCGAGGAACAGATATCTTTTGAATTGCTCCAAGACAAAAAAATCTCCCAGAAAATGGCGTTTCTTTTCCGCTCGTGCCTGCTGCGCGCAGAACAAAAGGCGAAGCTCCTCGAGGAGAACACAAGTGACAGGACAAGCGATGCCTTTTGCCAGTTGGTAAACTTTTTAGAAGACAATCATCCAGACCTTGAGACCGTTATTCAGTTTGCGAGAAAAAGGATGCTCACAAGTTCCCTTTCTCTTCTTCAAGCAGAAGCTGAAATGATACGCCCCATTCCAAGGAAGAAACTTATTGAAAAAATGCTCCATCCTGTAACTGTGGAGCTGCCTGTAAAAACCGAAAGGTTGCCGCATCCCTTTCCTGGAAAAAAAATTTATAAAATAATGCCTGTAAAGATTGAAGAAGAACTTCACGTCAGCTTTTTTTACCAGCACGAAGCTATTTTTCAAAGATTGTTTGAAACCGACGGCGTTATCTGTCTAAAAGTTTCTCCGGAAGACACTAACCAGTCATTCAGATATTTTTTTGAGGCTGCGTTTAATTCTCTCATGGATCATCCACCACGTGATCCTAAAACACCTTTCATCGTTTTTGAAGGGACCACAGCTCCTGATTGCCAACCAGATTTATTTGTGCACAAAGTGGAAAATGAAATCGGGTTTCACACACTCATTAACGCAGCAACAGCAACAGAACAGCAGTATCCGTATCTATCTCGAGAGGCGAGGGAGGGGCTTTCTTTTGCTGTAAAAAACAAGTCTTTCCACGTAGATCCTACCCTTCTTACCGGTGATCTCACCCTTCTTCAACTCCCATGTCCGGAAGCTCTCACCTCCCTTTTACATTTTCAAAAAATAGCAAAAGAGCATTCCATCACCTCAAACGACAACTCCTTTTTCAAGCTCACCCGCGTTTACTGTAGCACAATCGCCCAAGAAGGAATGATTTGATAGTTGATTTTTTATTCCTCTCTTTATAAAGAGAGAAGAAACAAGGAGAATATATGGTAAATCCAGCAGACATTGGTCCAAAATTACAAACTGTGCGAGGACAACACTTCGATACGCTCTGGTGTAATCCCCACGGAGAAGCTCTTCTTACGCGAAAGATCCCCAAAAACAGAATTTTAGCAGGAGGCGAGCTCCTGCTCGCTCCTCTTTTCATTAGTGCACGAGCAATTGGCGGCATCTTCTATTCTTTAGCTAACATCTTTTCTGGTGGATGGCTTTCTGTGTACGCTGGAAAAGCTACAAAAGATGAACGTGGCTGGTCTGTGCTGAGAAGCACCGCCTCTCTTTTACTTACTCCAGCATCGATAGTGGTGGAAGGTATTTCAGCAGTTTCTCACTTAATCGACCCAGAAGTACAAAAAATTGATTACTTAGCAGTTCGTATGTGGTCAGGCGGACGTATTTCTGGTTCAGACAAAGAAGATATAGGAAAAGGACAAATTCTCTGTAGTCAAGGCATCCGAGCTATGGCGCAAAATAAGCTCGACACTGCACAGAATTTATTACAAAAAGCAGTTGACCACGGAAATATTGAAGCAATGAGTTATTTAGGACACCTTTCTCTAAAAACCAAAAATATAGAAGCAGCAAAAAAATATTTCACAAAAGCAATTGACGCTCCCTCGCAGCTAGGGATTCCTGATGCAATATTTCGTGCATTCGCTTGTTCAGGTTTAGCTACTCTCTCACTAGCAAATAATAATATAGCCGAAGCAAAAAAATACTGTGAAAAAGGCTGGGCACTCAGCCCTGAACTAGTTTTATTTAAGAATATGAGAGAAATTACTAACAAAGAACCTTCTTCTTATAATAAAGAGGTGTTGCTAGAAAGATTCCTTACTCAGCTGTGGACCCCATATTCATTCTACAAGGATGACGGGTGCCCAGAGTTGAAAGAGGAGTTCTCTGCTATTATTGATTTATTGAAAAATGCAGATGCTTGGGCGCCGCCGGAAATAGCAGCCGCAGTAAAGACAGCTTTTAGAAAAGAAGCTACTGATAGGCAAATAGTGGAGGCCTCCCACTACATTCTCGGGCGTATTTATGAAAGCAAAACCCCTCCTGACGTAGAAAGGGCCTATAACTGCCTCGCTTTATTTAGTCCAGGCTTGACTGTAGAAGCAGCACTAGATGCAGCTTTTAGAGCTGGCAAGCTCGCAGAAAGTATGGCAAAGAGTCCCTACTCACTACCTTCAGAGCTTTTGACTCGAGAGACAAAGATTCGATCCCATAACATGAGCGCCATGTATCATTACATGAAGGCAGGGACAGGCGGGCATAAAGAGGGAACCCAAGCTTTTTTACGACTCCACACAGAACTGACAAAGATGTATGGCCCTGAATATTATAAGGAGAGCTTTCTCGGATTTGGATTTTTAATTCCTGAGTTTGAAGCTCTGTTACTCAGTAAACTGAACAAACAGGCGTTCTAAATCCAGGAGGACGTCTTCTCGCCCTGGGAAAGAGAGATATTGCACTTGCGCAAGCATGCGATTAATCTCAGCAAATGGCTGCATAATAAGCGTTGGGCTTAAGATTTTTTCCCGATCTTTAATCAGGTTAACTTTGTTCTCAAGAATGACGACCACCTCATGAATAGCTCGAGCTTCAGAGATATTTAACTCTATAGAGCGTTTAATCAAGGATCTGATAACTTCCCAGAAAGTTGAGACCACTTCTACATCAACATCCACTACTCGAATTTTTCCGCAATCCCCTTCTGAGGCATTTGAAAGGGCAGAGAGCAACATGTATCCGAGAGATTCATGCTGGCTTTGAAAAGAAACAAACAATTTCCCGGCAAGGCGTGTTATTTCTTCAAGGCCTGGAAGTTCTCCTAAAGTGCATGCTTTCTGCATAAGCCATGCAATACGTTTGGCTGTCTGCATCTCTGCATGTGTATATCCGTCCAACAAAGATTCCTCGCGTTCAGTGCGAACCCGAAACAAAACAAGTCGAGCAATCGATCCTAACCACAAGGAGGCCATGTCAGCAATACCATTACAAAACAAGCGCAAAGATCCATAAGCCCCACACTTCATGTATACTCCCATCATTGTAAAAGGAATCTCAAACGAAATTGAATGCCACTCTTCGTCTCTTCGCTTCACGGAAGTTTGGGTCACTTGCGAAAACCATTCAACAATTCCCTCTGGTGTGCGTCGAAATTGCACCCTGCAATATGCCATACGAAGTAGATCAAGAAGAATACCAACACAAATGACTACTCCTCCAAACGACCACGTAAGAGGAAAGAAGAGCTGGAGCGCAATAAAAAGCCCTGCTAAGGATACAACCAAGATGCCTCCTGAATAGGCATACGCCTTCCAGTCCGCAAGATTTGATCTAAGAGCAGCCATCATGATAGGCTGTGTCTCAGCTCCTTGGGATAGATAAAGCATGCACATCCATGGAAGCAAAGAAAGAAAAAAACCAACCACAAAGAACGCTCCAAAATACCATCTTGAGGCTTCAACCATTGCCTCAAACCCGGCGGCCTGGAAGATGCCATCCCCACATCCCAAGATCATGATCAGCATACTTAAGATATTAATGATTGTTGCGAGCACAGGACACCTCCTTCCATTGAAATCCTACGTCTCAACCTACATAATTCAGGTATTTTCTTGATAGACCAATTGAAGAATTGTTTGTGATAACTCAGCCAAACCAATCAAAGTAAAGTACAGCAAGAATAGGGAACTTGACCCTCTTCCTGTAATGGCACAGATTCCTTAGCTCTGAAATCCTCCAACTCTATTTCTTCTTCAGAGAGAGCTATAGAATAGATTGGACCAACAAATCGTATTGGCGGACGTTTTTTTGCTTCAGAATCGGAAACCCATACTCCTTCTTTATCAAGAATATCAAATTTTAATACTGCCAATTCCTCATCGAACTTACCAGGAGATTCTACAGCTAATTCTGTATAGTAAACTCCTGTGCAGGACACATTTTTGGTCGTACACATCTTGAGAATCTTCAAAACGTTTACCCTTTGATCATCAACAACAACAGCTTCTTCAGGAAAGCCAACTTGAGACCAATATTCCAACAACACTTCATCTTTTGGCCATTGACAACAAAAAATTTCCCCTTCTTTTGCCATTACTGTTACAGGCACCCCATTAGACGTAACCCTAGATGAAAAAACAGGATCCTTCGAATAAGAGAAAAGAGACGCAAAGTCCAGGCCCAAGGATTTTTCTGTTCTAAGCCGTAAATCAGCGAGGGTTGCGTTTCCAATTTTTTGGTCACCACTAATAGCTGTAAGCCGTATAACGGTAACGCCCTTATTAGCTAAATGTTTCACTAATACTGGCCACAAGGAATTGATAAGGGTAGGGTGTGTTGAACAATGTGCCTTAAACAAAAGTTTTCTTGCCTTCTCTTCGCCATACTTCGGAATCAGATAACCGTTAACAAAACGTTTATATTGACTCCCCTCCCTTGGATCATACTCAAAAGAGTATTTCATACAAAATTCGTCATCCCCTGCATAATAAAGGGTGTTATCCACATCCAAGATCACCGTGGTGCCTGGCCGAACATGTTCCAAGACAGGGATAACCGTATTAAAATCAGGAGCAGTAATTAAGGAGCTGTAGACGAAAGAACGATCCCGCACGTCAGTCGTATGAGTCAAAGGTTGAGAAGCCGCGCTTACTAAATTGCTTTGTATTGCCATAAATTCCAGCATTCCTATATTCAAGGACATTC
>PMZB01000106.1 GCA_003170575.1 Chlamydiia bacterium
GATTTGTCCGCAGAAGTTTTTTCTACCTTCTGCAAAAACTTCTGGAAGGCGCATGTTCGAGTCAATGGCTCCAGCCACTCATCTTCTAAAAGATCCTGAAGCTCTGGCAGCTCCTCTTCTTTGAGGGCTTTGTAGAGGTATTCTATAGCTTCTGGGAAATTTCCCATGAGCGTATAGAGGCATGCTTTTTGATAGAGAGCAAAAGGTTGGCCAAGATTTTGTGCAGTACAAAGAGCGTCTTCTGCCTGAAACCATTCTTGCGGGATGCAATTTCCTTCCCGGGAAGCTTCGCCAAGATGGACGAGCGTGAGGGCATAATCAATCCAAGCAAGCTCATCTTCTGGATCAAGCGTGAGAAGCTGCTCATAGTAGAGCCTGGCCATAGAAAAAGCATTCTTGTCTGAGGCAAGCTCTCCCAAATGAAGGTAACAAGAGGCAAGCTGATAAAGCACTGGAAGAAATGTTTCGTTCTCTAACAAAGCCTCGGTAAGGAACGCTATTGCCCTATCGAAATATTCCTCTTCATCATACGCGTCCCCTAAAAAGAAAAATGCGCGTCCCATGTGATATAAAGTTGTAACAGGCCGTTCTTGTGCTAGAGCAAAAGCACGCTCAAATTTAGCAATACTCTCACATGCAAATAGAGGATCCTCTGAAAATTCTGCCTGATTGAGAAGCGCCACTCCCCAATCAGCCCAAAACTCTGGAGATAAGGCAAAAAAGGAGCGTGAAGCTATCGTATATGCAACAAGAGCGTCGCGCAAGACAGAGGAATCAACAAGCATATCGGCCTGCGTCCATTTTGTAGTCGCAATAGCCTGCCAAAGAACTGCGCTTCGAGGAAAGAGCCCAATACCTTCCTGAAGTAACGACAATGCTTTTTCAATATAAGAAATCTCTCCAAAACATTTTCCTCGTTCCACGTAACAAAGTGCAAGAGCCACAAAAGGCTCTGGATTGGGCTCAGAACAAGATTTAAGCGAAAAAGCATTTTGAGCATATTCATAGGCTTGTTTTAGCATCTCCTCATCACCGCAAGAAATGCCGTGCCATAAAAATGCTTGAGCTGCAACCCCCAGATCTACAGCAGACATAACGCCGCATTCTTTGGCCCTACGGAATGCTGCAACCGCCTCTTTAACGAGACTTGGTTTTTTCCATATCCTCCATGCTCGAAACAAAAGAAAACCCTGTCTTAGCCATGCAGCAAAAGAGTCTTTATTAAGTGCTGCGGTTGTTTCAAAGGCTTGATGGGCTTTCGCAAAAAACTCTTTCTCTGATGTTGCTTCAAATAGATGCTGGCAACAGCACCCGAGGTTGAAAAAATGCACACCTTTTTCTGATGAGGCTGTTGTGGCGTCTATAGCGGCCTGGTAAAGGGAGACGGCCTCCAAAATAAGATCATCGCTGGAAATAGCTAAACCAAGCTCAACAATGATGTTTGCATAATCGTTGAAAAAGTCTGGGCGGCTGCATCCCAAAGCTCGGGCCTTTGCAAAATGGGCAATCGCTTTTTGCAAATCTCCTGCCTCGCCTGATTGTTTGGCAATAACAGACCAGACAATCCCCCAATGCCAATAAAACTCTGCTGGAGCGGCCTTTTCATCCACCAAAGTAGAGGCAGCCAAAAACGCTTCATCTGCACGAAAAAGCAGGTCCTCTTCTCCACTAAGAATTGCCACCCTCAGACTTACACCCCCCAAAGCATACTGTGCATCAAAAAAATGAGATTCTAGCCCAACTGCCCTTTTTAAACTGTCGAGCGACTGCTGGAGTTCCTCTTTATCCTCAGAAAGAGCCAAAAAAGCGCCAAGCCTGAACCATACTCTTGCGCTCGAAGGAGACAACCGGCAAGCAGCCTTATACGCTTCCTTCGCTGCTGCTCGCTGCGCAACATCTCCGGGAATTGTTGCCTTTTCAGCGCTCAGCAAAAAAAGCTGAGCCAAAAGCTCTTTTTCCTCTGGCTGTAGAGTAATCCACGTAGAATCATCGGAAAAATCCTTGAGAAGCTCAAAGGATTGGGAAGAGAAAATGCCTTCGAATACTTTCTGCAGACTATTATGTTCGCTCATAGACCACGACGAATTTGGGTAAGAGGCATCCTCATTTTGTGCTTTTAAAAAATCACAACAAAGTATGCCTAGGGAGCAGTATACCCTAATTCCTGCTAAAACACAAATTCCTGAGCTAACCCATTTAAATTGAAAAATCTTATAGACAGGATCTACAGAATATCCATGAACAAGGGACAAAAAACGGTAAGTATTTGACGTTCCTCGGCTCAAAAACAGGGATGGAACAGAGGATCCTCGAGAATTTTGGGGTGTAGAAGATCCTTCTGCAAAGCCGGGGTGTTGTAGCAGCGACTTTTTTCATACGACGACGGAGTACTATGTGAATTGTTATGTTTTGGCTGTGTTAAGCATCTCTACTTTTTTCGCTTCCTCACTTTTTCCATGAGAATTATAGTAGACCACTAACCCAGGAGAAACCTCCTGCCAAGTCATCGATCCAGGTTTTAACTTAGAAAGAAGGTTTTCATTTAAGGCATCCTCTTGAATCTGCGTTATAATTATCCTCGAAAAAAGCCATTCTAAACCGTCTGATTCTAGTTCTGATTCTACTTCTGATCGTCCAGCATACTCTTCAGCTAATTTATATTGCTTCAGGCTGAGCATATACAGGCACATCGCACTAAACGGAAAAGCATCCTTGTCTTGATCTCTTTCACGCTCGCATTTTTTGGAATCTCTTATTTTTTTGGCCAGTTGAGTACAGCTTAGTGCACGAGGAAAGTCCGAAAGTTTTGCATATCTTTTGGCAATGGCCATTAAAGGCCGCAATCCAAATTCTCGATCCTTTTCGGTTAAGTCTACAGATAACTGGATCAAATGTTCTAGATCCTTATAAGCTGAACCTTCCGCCTGACTTTCCAGGATGCAGCTCATCGCTTCGTTGCCAGCATCAGCATCGTAGTTTTGAGCATATCGTTGACACTGTTCTGCAACTTCATATTGTTCGTTTGAGCAAGCGCTTTCACAAAGAGCCTTAAACCCTTCAACGCCACAAGCCGCATCAAGTGCCGCACATTTTTTACATGCCGCAAGCCCAGGCCCATAACGATGGGATTCGAAAAGCTTGATACTCAATTGTTTCCACATCTCAGCGCCAGAAAAAGCCGAGCCATCTATTGTCAACTGAGGTAAATCAATTTTAGCAAACAACGCCTCCCCTACACGTTCTTCCGCTATGAGCCAAGAAGACGCCCCTGATTTTATTTCTGCAACATACAGATTATTTATAAAGTTTTCGTCTAAATTTTGGCCTGAAATCCATGCGGGTAACCAGTAGTCTCCTTCTCCATTTTTAGCATATTCTTCTGCTTGTTCATATTGCTTCAACTTAAAGCTATACTCACACATCTCAGTAAACGGGAAAACATCTGCCTCTGGATTGCGGCTTATACTAGCATCTCTTACTTTTCTTGCCACTTGAGTACAACTGAGTGCACAAGGGAAGTCCGCAAATTCTGCAAATCTTTTGGCAAGAGACATCAAAGCACACAGTGCAAAATCCCGTGGTAAATCTTGAGCTAATGAGATCAATGGCTCCAGATCCTTCGAACAACACGCATCCTCTGTTTTGGAGACAATGATGCGACACAGTGCTTGATCGCCGTACCCTGCATCATATTTTTTGGCATATTGCTGACAAACCCTTGCAATCTCATAGGCTTTTTGTTGACAGGCTTGGTCACACAGACACCTAAAGTTCGAGGCACCATCAGAAGAATCACGTTTCGCACTTTCTAGACATGCTGCAATTGCCTTGCCCCATCCTTGGAATTCAGCAAATTTTTTACTTAACTCGTAATATGAAGGGAGAGGTAGATGTTCATTATGCAAAACTTTCTCCCATAAGTTCTGATCTACAGAACCCCGGCTCCAGTCACGACAAACTTGCTGACATTGAGAAATGCTTCCGATATTTAGAGAGGAAAAGATTTCTGACAGCATTTCCATAGGCAAGTCTGAGATACTTTTTTGCTCGTCTCCGGTCGACGTAACCTCAGTAGGTGGCTGTGTACATTTGTACACCATATTTACTGGATTAGACATTCTAACTAATCTCCATTAATTTACAGATTCAAAATATGATTATACACAATATCAATAAATAATTACAATCAAAAAATAGGGCTTTTCTATCTACTAGAAGGATTGGTAGACGTTGCCATGCAATTTGATCATTTGTCAAGAAGTAACCGCTCTCCAAAACATGCAAAGCTAAAACCCAAGTTGCTACCTATCTTGCGCTCTGAGCTTCCTAGCTGGGTAGTGGGGGGATTTCTGGAGGCGGGATAAAATCTTGCTGAAGAGTAGTGCTCTTCTCTTCCTGAGATAAAGTCTCCTCTGCTGCCCCGCCTGGAGGCCTCGAAGGAATAGAGGATTGGCGTGTTCTCTCGCGCAAGATGAGTTCAAGCTGATAATTTTTTGTTAGAATAGCAGCAAGTTGATTCTTGCCTTCGCTTACAAGAATCGTCCCTTTTTTTAATCCATCAATAAGTCGATCTATTGGATCGTTCAGATTGGCCTCTCGGCTTCCTGGATACCCTCCCTTCTCCTCCCTTCTCCCGTACACCATCTCCTGCAGGCAAACGCCAAGCGCATATGCCTCGGTTTTTTCCGTAGCATGTGTCTTAGGACCAGCTTCTGGTGGAGCATACTTCCAGGTGGTCGTATGTATTGGATCGCCCATCACTTTGACTGTTCCAAAATCACCCAGTCTAGCACGAAGTGCTCCTGCCTGGGCAGGCAACCCCCCAGATTTATCAAGTTTCTCAATGTCGTCGGTAGGAGCTCGCTCTTCCTCAATGAAAAAATTCTCTGGCTTCAAGTCACCATGCACCATCTCATTTGCAAGAAACCCCTCTTCTGCACAAAAAATATCATACATGCAACTAAGCCGATCTATAAGCTTCTGTCCAGTATATTTCCCATCAGGATATTTGTCGGCAGGAGGAAGATCAACAAGACCAAAATGGGCACAATCACCTCGATAAGGCACCCACAAAAAAGACTTATCATTTTCTGACTTAATCGTATGCATTTCCGCTGTTCGGGGAATATGAAACTGCTCTATTAAGCTCAAAGTTGTGCTGATTGCTTCAAAATCAGCTTCAGCCTCCGCTACCTCGGGCTCATTTCCCGGATGCATACTTCTTTTCGTCAAAGCCATTAAACGTTGAAGTGCAAACCGTTCCGGGGCTTCTTTTTTAAATACTGCTAAAGCCTTAACGATTCCAACACTACTAACTGTCCCTGCATCAGAACCATATCCTCTCACTTCAGCATAGAGCTTGCCATGGCGAATTTTAAGGCGTATTTGTAATTTTTTACCTTGCTCGTCTGTAACAGAAACGCGAGTCATCTCACGAGAAAGTATCACGGGTTTCATTTGCGACAGAGATCTGCTCATGGTATCGATAGCCTCATCTGCTACCTCAACAATCTTTTGCTCAACTCTCGGAGAAAGGCCCATCTGACGAGCTCTTTGAGCAAAAGATTCTTTTTGCTCCAGGGCCGTTGCTTGTTGAGAAGAAAGGCCGTGCGGTTTCACTTTAGTCTGTTGTTGATAAGCTTTCATTACTAATTTGGCAACTTTTTTGGCATTTTCCCCAAGTTTTTCCTCTGGGCCTAGTCTTTTTAAGTCTTCTTCACTAAAAGTTACTAATTTATCACCAATTTTCTGTTCTAAAATGTTAGTAGGAATTTTTTTTAAACCACCAATATCTTTTTCCAGGAAGCGGACAACATGGAGAGTCCCGTCTTCTGTTGGCCAAAGAACTTGTTTGGTGTACTTTACCATTTCTTGTGGATAAATTCCCCCAAATGAGGGACCTTGCACCGAACCAGCCATATATAGCACCTCTTATGATCCTTTATGCATCAGAGATATATTTTAATCAAAATATTTTTTATATTATGAACCTATACACATCTTGGTTCAAGAATCGACTCACGAAAAGCCCCCCCCTGAGATTTACTCACCTACTCGCCCAGCCCATATTGTAATATGGGCGATGCAGCAGCGTACAAAGGTCAGGATGTTGGGAAGATAGAAGCGATTCTTGAACAAGGAAGAGATTCGCATGCAATAAGAAAGATTATGCCAAAGTCCGGAACGTTCGGTACTTGAATCTCCCACCGCCGCTCCATTCAGGACTGGAGAGCTGACTTATGCGAATGTAAGGCTGATTTTCCGCTACAGTTGAGTGAATAAATTGATCATCTCCAAGATACATCCCTACATGGCGGATCTTTCCCTGTTCCAGGCCAAAGAAGATAAGATCTCCTGCCTTGAGCAGAGAGAGTGAGGTTTCCACAAAAAGAGAACTTTTCACCTGATCTTTTGAATCACGTGGCAGGAAGACACCCATCTGCCGGTAGAGCATCTGCACAAACCCAGAGCAATCATACCCAAAGCTGGATCTTCCTCCCCAAGTGTATGGCAGCTCTAAAAACTGCTCACTTAAAGAGCACATCTCTTGCCGAGAGATACGTCCAGGATTGAGCTCCACATCTCCCCGCTGAATATACAGCTCTTTGTCATTTGGTAATGCTACTTTGAGCCAACGACTTGTTGATGTTGTATCAAGCGGCTCCAACACACGCAATTGGCTCTCAAAAGGCAACGTAAGTACCGACCCATAAACTGTGTCCTGCCGATCATACGCGTGGACAGAAGGGCGATTTACTTTCGCTACAACGGAAGGCGCAAAAGGATCTGGCCGATAATAGATGCTTGCTGTCTTGACCCACCCAGGATATGTATCAACACACGTCTGAATCTTACTCCACTCTCCTTGATTTTCGAGAACTTTCACTTCTTCAGAAAAATAGGCCTGAGAGACAATCTCAGAGGTTTCATCTGGTTTTTCCCGCATTTCAGCAACCGGAGAAATCACATAGAAAAAAGCTATCAACACAGCCATACACCCCTCAATCAATTTGATCATCAACCAAAAAGTAGACCACAAAAACCGCCCAAAAGCAATGGAAAAGAGGATTATCCAGCCACAATGGTAGATGCACTCTTACATGTACGTTAAGCAAAAGTTATATTTTTTTTACCACAGAGAAAAAGAATGGTTGGTGGCTGCGCCACAAAAAATTGCTTTTTCCGAAAGTTTCTGACACATACTGGTGCGTGGAGGTGTTCGCTCTTATTACCTTTAAGATTACGTTAAGCAAAGGTATTGTAATTTTTTTACCACAGAGATCACAGAGCACACAGAGAAAAATTTTTGTTTCTCTCTGTGTGCTCTGTGATCTCTGTGGTAAAAAAAATTGCGAACCGTTTTTAGAACGAGGCTGTAAGTTTAAGGTTATAAAAAATGAATTTTCCTCTTGAAGTCGCCGTGGTAAAATAGGGACATGAAAATTATTCACAAAATAGTCTCAGTCTTTGAAAAGAACCAGAACCCAGCCTGTGCAGAATGGCATTATGCCTATATGCGAAGGCAATTTCCTTTTCTGGGAATTCAGAAGCCTCTTCGCAAAAAGCTCCAAACCCCTTTTGTAAAGGAGCTATTCTCCCTGCATCAAAACGGAGATCCCATAATTTCAGCCCTCTGGACCATGCCCCACAGAGAATACCAGTATCTTGCAATGGACGTCCTCTCCTCTCACACTCTTGTGGAAGCAGACTTTCCTCTGCTTGAATGGCTTATACAAGAAAAATCCTGGTGGGATACGGTGGACCTTTTGGCCTCTAACCATGTTGGGAAGCTTTGCAAAAAATCTCCTTCGCTTATTCCAAAAGTAGATGCCTGGCTCACTAACCAAAACCTCTGGCTCCGGCGCTCAGCGCTCCTCTACCAACTTCGCTACAAACAAGACACAGATGAAGAGTGTCTTTTTTCCTCCTGCCTCAAGCTATCAGGCGAAAAAGAATTTTTTATCCAAAAAGCAATTGCCTGGGCTCTTCGAGAATACGCAAAAACTTCGCCAAAATCCGTAAACGCTCTTTTAAAAAAAGCTCATTTTAGAAATCTTGTGCTTAGGGAGATAAACAGATGACTTTTTTTGAAGCGCTGCACGCGCACGAACTTCCCCTGATCCAAGCTCTTCAGACAATAAGAACGCCTTGGCTTGATGCGTTTATGTTCTGTCTTCAATTTTTCGATTCAATAGCTTTTTACGTACTTCTCATCCCCGTTATTTGGTATGGATACAACCAAAGGTGCGGGAAGCTCTTTCTTGCATTGAGTGCGTTAACTCTAGCACTCAACGTAGATCTCAAAGACCTCTTTTCTCAGCCCCGGCCGTGCGTGCTTTTACCTGAGCTGTGCCTTGGCCATGCTACCTCATATGGTTTTCCAAGCGGGGCTGCACAAGGGTGGACCATTTTGGTTGGATTTCTTTGCCTTACCATCCGCAAAACATGGTTCACGGTTGCCTCTCTTCTCGCTCTTGTTTTGGTTTGCTTCTCACGCGTTTACTTAGGCGTCCACTTTCCCTCAGACATAGTTGGAGGCTTGATTTTTGGCTTAGGTGTACTCACCCTCTTTTGGTACCTTTCGCCCCCTATAGAGCACTTTTTACTAACCTCTTCCAAGCTCACGCAACTCCTCATAAGTTTGCTCGCAGTTTTTATTCTCGCAGGGTTCAGTATCCAAACTCTTGTTTACTCAAACCCATTTCTTATACTTTGGGTAGGAGGAACTATCGGCCTGATCTGGGGAAAACCACTGCCTCCTCCCACCTCCTTTATGCAACGCCTTTCACGCGTAGCGCTCGCCATTGCTGGGATTATCATTATCCACCTGATCACTGACCACACCCCTCTCTATTCCCCAGCAACCTTTCTTCTCAGTGGGCTGTGGATAAGTTTTGGCGTACCGGCCGTCTTGTCTCGAACATAAAATTATTGTCATGAATTTCACACAAATAGCATCTTTTTGTGAATAATTGGTTCAGTGGCATGATCGCTCTTTTTTGCAATGAGAGGAACTATCGGCCTGATCTGGGGAAAACCACTGCCCCCACCCACTAAAATCGGTCCCTAAGTACCAATTGTACCGCTACACCACCTCAAACCTCCTAACAAACCACCCCTTCACAAATTGTACGAGGAGAAAATAGGCGCTCGCAATGAAAAGGAACGCCACATAAAAAGTAGAAGGAGGTTCAACAAAACCCAAGTATGGTCCAAATGGTCCAAGAGGAGAGAATAAGAGATCAAATTCAACACACACGATGATGATCGAAGAAAGGAGCAAAAAGCGGCTTGGCCAACTCTCCGCGAATGGGATTCTGCGTGTTCTAATAATGTGAATAAAGTAGAAATGCCACCTTCTCCCACGTCAACCTCCGGTCCATTCCTACACCACCTCAACCCTCCTGACAAACCAGCTCTTCACGACTTGTACAAGCAGAAAATAGGCACTCGCAATGAAAAAGAGCGCCACATAAAAAGAAGAAGGAGGCACAACAAAACCTAAGTATGGTCCAAGAGGAGAGAATGGGATAGCAAATCCAACGCACACGATTATGATCGAAGAAAGGAGCAAAAANNGCGTGTTCTAATAATGTGAATAACGAGCGTTTGGGTAACAAGCGATTCCAAAAACCATCCTGTATGGAAAAGAGAAGGCGGAGCGTGGAGCCAAAAGAGCAAAAGACCAAACGTAATGAAATCAAAGATCGAACTAATAGGCCCAATACAAAGCATGAAATTTTTTATATTTCTAATATTCCATGGTCTAGGTTTGAGCAGGTATTCTTTATCCACTTCGTCGGTGGGAATTGCAA
>PMZB01000072.1 GCA_003170575.1 Chlamydiia bacterium
GGGTCACGCAGATTTTGGCGGAGAAGTTGAAAGAGTTTTAAATATGGCAGACGGATGTTTACTTTTGATTGATGCAAAAGAAGGACCTATGCCTCAAACAAGATTTGTTTTGAAAAAAGCTATCAAAGCTTTTATTAGCCCCGAATTAATTCAGTCCATCACTTCCATGCAACAAAAGCTGAATCGTCAAGGAGAGCTCTCCTATGATCTGAACACTGGCTGCACCTATACGACAACTTCCCTTGCGCTTCCTTTAGAGTGCCCTTCCCTTGAACAATCGCGAACAAGCTCTGGCCAAGTAGAGTTTGTCCCTAAGATGACACCTATAACTGGCCAAACAATAGCCGATACGTTAACTTCCTGGGAACAAGAGTATAAAAAAATGGCGGCGTTGGCGCCGGGTTATGCAGCTTTCTACCTTAACCTGCAAATAGGCCGCTTACCTATCCCTGGAGCAAGCAACTTTTGGAATGATGTCCCTGAAAAAAGAGCAGTACTCGAAAAAATTCATCTTCTTTTCTTAGATCTTGCTAATGAAACGGCTCATGTATTCCAAACAGAGGAAAGTTACATCTCGATCTATGCTCTTTATGCAATAACTGACTTTTTAGCACGCCAATGTCCTGAATCCCGTCTGGAGCTTACTGGAACTCCCAATGGGTGTGATTTTATCAACTGGCTTCAAAACCCATCGAGAGAAATTACTAAACCTGAAAGTTATCAACAAGCAGAAGAAATTTGTAATTATTTTGGTTTTGACATTAAAAAGCGGTATTCACCAGAAGAGATCAAAGAAAAACGAAAGGGGTGCTCCTTTGTGTACCGAGGCAATAGCTGGGATGTCCGCGGCCTAACTTGGTGGGGTGACTCGTGGGTTTTTAAACTGGAGGGTTCAGGTCTTGAGTTAAGGGCCTGGCCTTCAGAACAGCAAAAAGAGGCGTACAAGGCTTTCTTAAAAGACCCTGAGATTAAAGCAAGGTTAGATCTCTTTGTCAAAGATAAGTCTGATCAAGAAAAACTTTTCATTCTGTTTCAAGATCCATCCATAGCCCTCTTTAAATCCGAGTATATTTCAGAAGGGCTCAGTCAGGAAGAAGCGAAAAAACTTCTTCAGTCTGTGGAACCCTCCCCGCTTCATCCCAACCCTAGAGGGGGATTATTGCCCAGATCCTTTTCTTTAGTCCGCTCTTCACTGCTCATCGCGACCAATTTGCTCATGGGTAATAGGCCTGAAAAGCCTCTTTCTCCTGAGGGCGGCTGGGAATTAGTCCACACGGCTCCCCCGCCTCCCACCACACGTTTAGAAAAAACAATGGCGGCGGTGGCAAAAATACATCATACCTGTACGCGCCATGTTTTCCGAGATTTTACTTCCAACTCGAATGTCCCTCTTGCCCCCTTATTATATATGAGAGGCGGAAATACATATAACTATTCGTCTAGTCTGAATACAAAAGCTCCTCTTTCCTTATCCTTTACTGGAGCCTTCGACTCACTTATTTCACCAGGGGAAAAATCACAGGATCAGGCAGTTCGGGAGACTGCAACTAGACCTCTGACGCAACAGGAAAATGCTCTTTTTCACATGATCACAAGCTCGAAAGTAGATGAACTGATGAGAGCTTTCGGGTATTTTCAGGAGCATTATAAGAGCCTTTCAGACGAAAACAACCGCTTTTTCTTAAGTGCGTTTGTCCATCAAATAGGCGTGTTAAAGGCGCAACTGCAGGAAAATAAAGACGCAGTGATGAGTCTGGGCTCCTTTTTCAAAAAATCCTTAGACTATTACTATGCCCAGCGAAATTACGATTGCTGCTTCTTTTTATGCATCTTGGGACAGCAGATAAAAGAGTTTTGCACCTTTTATGCTCCGGAAACAAAGCTGTCCTTTCCAGATTTTCGCGCATTTCTACGAGAAACTATTCCCTCTAATCTTTCTTCAGGGGAACATGCCATCTTAGATAAATCTTTATGTGCCCTGATTGACACATATCCTGTGCGCTTTCCTGAATCTGTTACCGAACATGAGCGAAAACAAATACTTTTTGACTTGTGCCGAAAATATGCTTCTCGAATCCCAGATGCTCAACAACGACCCAAAAATCAGGGGCAGTTCTGGTTCTATACATCAGTGATGGAAACTGACCTGAATAACGACCCACATTTAAGAAAGAAAATTATTGAAACCATTTTTCATGATGCTCAAATTTGCCTTCCACTTACCCCTCAAGATGAATGGCAAGGAACATATCCTGTTTTTACGTGCCGCAACTTTTCCTTTGATTTTGCTTCTAAAGCGGAGACAAGTTCTTTCACACAATTTGCCTTTCAAGCGCTTGGCGAGGCGCCGGGCGTAGGCATCCCCCTCTCAAAAACCCTCGTTCATTTTTCCCAAAAAAATATTTTTGTGGAACAAACCCTCCATGGATTTAAAATTACTACCCCGTATCAAGGCAAAGTTTTTCAGTATGTTAAAAAAGTAGAGAAAACCTCTTTTTGGAAAGAAGAGACGGAAGCGGACACCTTCGATGTTCTTTCAATTGATGAAAATAAAGTGCGCACCACCTCCAAGGCAAAAAAAGAAGGGCAAAGCATAAAAATTCTCTTTTCAGACAAAACTGTAGGAGGCAAAACCTTAAGAAAAATTTCCTCAGATCACACCTCTCTTTCACTCCTCTCTTGGTTTCAGCCTTTAGACAAGATAGATCTGTATATTGATCCGGAGAGGCCTGAGAAGGTAGCACGGATTGAATTTCCGGACATTTCTTCTTTAGCCTTTTCGGTAGAGGGAAATGAGGCTATGTCAGAAGGGTCTTTCCCGGGCTTTTTCATTGCTAAAGAACAATATCACCCNNCCATCTCTTCAATCTTTTTCTAACTATCTTCTTTTACAAAATGAAAATCATGAGAAAAAAGTTATTCTCCTTCCACAGTCTACCCTCACGCTCGTTGGAACGTTTGTGATGAAACAGTTTGCGCATCTTTCCACTTCACCTTTTATCGAAAATATGCTCCGTACAATCCTTAACAAGAATAAAAGTGCTGCCTTTACCTATTCCCTTGATAAAGATGGAAAGCTTTGCTCTTCTGATCCAGAAAGCTTAGCGTACCTTATTCTTCACTACTTTACCCATGGAGACTTATCTTCAGCCAAGAAATATTTAGAAGTATTCGAAGATTTAGGAAAAAGGGTTCCCTATTCTGCAGAAACGTGTGCGCTTCTTGAAATTCTCAATCTCCCTCTTCTCCTTTCCCAAGATCGTTTAGCTACTGCCATTGCCCTGCGTCTCTCAGCCATCCATATGGAAAATAAACTTTTGCAAAAAGTTCCTGTTATAGAGCCTTTCTCTTTTTCTCTTTCACAACTTGAATACTTTCTTATTCAGAAAAAATATAATGAGTATTTAAAAACTATCGACTCCAATCCTTTCC
>PMZB01000121.1 GCA_003170575.1 Chlamydiia bacterium
GATAAAGAAACCCCTGAAGATAATCAAAAAGTAACCCAAAGGGAAATTTGCACTCTTGTTGCAAAAAAGATAAGGCAGCTAAACTATCCTAGCCCTCTTTACAACAATTAATTTGAGGTACAAATATGTTTAGTCTAGCCTTAAGTCCAGCTACGAGCGCATTTGCAAGCGCACAGATCCTGCCCTTTTCCACAGGGCAAAGTTTAGGTATGACCGCTGCAAGAACCTCTGATCAAGACGACTTGGAGGAAGATTCCAAAAGGGAGCACCTTGGATCTTCAAGAGGACCTGCTGAACTGAGCTTACAAGATTGTCATCTGCAAACTTTATCAAACGAGATCGTTAAGCTACCCCTTAAAGTCCTTATCCTGGATGGAAACGAACTAACAGAATTATCTTCACATGTTGGAGAACTAACTGATCTCCAAAAACTGAGTGTAGAGAAGAACAAACTTAGAGCCTTGCCACAGTCCATCGGAACGTTAAGAGCTCTTGAATACCTTAATGCCAGCCACAACTCTATACGCGAGCTACCAGAAACATTCAGCTGGCCCCAGGGATTAAAGTTCCTTTATTTATCTTTTAATAGCCTAGACACCCTACCAGGCCCTGTACAAGATCTTACGCTCAAGGAACTTCACATTCGGCATAATCCTCTCAAAGTCGATGAAAAGCTAAGAAACATATTTTTATCTCTTAAGGCTAATGGGTGTAATATAAACTGTGACAGAGCTGTAGGCCAGCAATTTACCCCGCCTATCGTTTGGGAGAAAACTCAAAGGTTTTTCGAAGACTGCCCATAAAAAGGCTTGCTCCAGATAAGGCCCTAAACTATTCTCGTCCTTTTCTTTAAAACAATTATTTTGAGGTACAAATATGAACAGTCCAGCCTTAGGTTTAGGTAATTGCGCATCTCAAATCTCCTCCCCTTCCTCACACTCTTATGATGGAAGTCCAATCGATCCTTCCAAAGAACAGACAGTGGCACAACGCTTAGGAATGACTTCTGAGTCTGATGCCGATCGCTACGAGACGGGATCCCTATATTGGGAGCAATCCTCTTCAAGAAGAAGAGCTCCTGAACTTACAATAAGTAGCCGTGCCCTGAGAAATTTTCCAGAAGAAGTCATGCACATGCCTTCAGAAAAAATTTGCCTGGATGAAAACGAACTAACTGACTGTTTTCCCACTAGTTGGGGACAACTGGGCGACCATCTGCAAACACTTAGTGTACAAAAAAATAAGTTAACAGCTCTCTCTTCTATTCTCGACGAGTTAAAAAAACTTAAATCCTTAAATGCCAGTCACAACTCTATAGGTGACCTACCAGACACGTTCAGGTGGCCCCCGGCATTGAAGGTCCTTCATTTATCTCATAACCTTTTTACAACCTTACCTGAATCTTTAAAAACTGTTCCACTCCGAGAACTTCACATTCAGCACAATCCTCTCAAAGTTGATGAAAAGCTCAAACGGATACTTTTGGCGCTTAAGGCCCAAGGTTGTAATATAAACTGTAACCCAGAGGTAAGCCAGCAATTCACTCCCCCTCTCGTTTGGGAAGCACCTAAATGGGATGCATGTTACCCATAATAAAACTCTTTTATTACTCCAGCTTTCGCCTAAAAAATCACCCTGCTGTTGTGAGGGTAGCTGCTCCGATGATGAGCATGGGCCAGATGTTGGCCCAGACAACATCCGCAGGGGCATCTTTCAAAAAAAGGCCCCTGGAGATAGCCTGAAAGTAGCGCAAAGGATTGAACTCTTGCTGCAAAAAAGATGAGGCAGCTAAACTATCCGCGTCCCTTTTTCACTAACAATAAATTTGAGGTGCAAATATGAGTTTTGACATAAGATGTTATGGTAATAGTGCCGACCTTGTTCATGCACAGGTCTCAAGTCAAGAGCAAATCCTAGATAGCTTTTCCGCCACTATCAATGGTAGCACACCAGTTGGAGATACCCCAATGGTGATTGACCCTAGAATCCTGCCTGCGCACGTCTTTGAACCAGGTGTGGCTGTAGAAGACAACCAGTCAGAAACCCCGACCTCGTACACTTCTCAGCCCGGAAATACTTCTTCTGAGTACTCACCATTCCACGCCAGTGTTGCTCACTGTGGGGAGTACTGATAAATAAAACTTGATCCCCTACTCCAGCTTTCGCCTAAAAAACCAGCCGGCTGTTGTGAGGGTAACTGCTCCGATGATGAGCATGGGCCAGATGTTAGCCCAGACAATATCTGCAGGGGTATCTTTCAAAAAGAGGCCCCTGGAGATAACCAGGAAGTAGCGCAGAGGGATGAGATAGGTAACTGGCTGGAGCCAGGCTGGCATGTTCTCAATGGGAGTCGCAAAACCTGAGAGCATGATGGCAGGCGACATGAATACATAGGAGCCTAAGACCGCCTGTTGTTGGGTGTGCGAGATAGTTGAGATAAAAAGGCCGATACCAACAATCGAGGTTACGAACACTAAGACGCTTGTATAAAAAAGAATAAAAGATCCGCGGAAAGGCACGCCTAAGATGAGGGTTCCGATAGTGAGAATAAGAGTCGCTTCAAGTACTCCAAAAATGATCGGAGAAACTGTTTTCCCGATAAGAATCTCTACTGGTGAAAGCGGCGACACAAGAATCTGATCAAATGTGCCAATCTCTTTTTCTCGCGCCACAGAAAGGGATGTGAGCACAATGCCAATAACCAGCACCAAAATCCCGCAAAGCGATGGCACGTTAAACCAGTTGTAGTACAGGTTTGGGTTGAACCAGTTACGCACAACAAGTGCAGAATTCTGCAACGTAACATTAGCTTGAGCTGCATAATCCTGATTATATTGGTACACAATATTTGCCGTGTACCCAGCAACGATTTGCGCAGAGTTGGATCTTCTGCCGTCCAAAATGAGCTGGATATCTGCCTCTTTATGTTGGTCTATATTGCGTGAAAACTGCTGATCAAAAAACACCACCATGATCCCCTTTTGCTGATCTATATAAGTGGGAATCTCTTCAACAGCTTTCAAAAAGTCAATTTTGGAAAAAAAGGGCGTTCCTTGAAATCGTTCAATAAGCTCATAGCTTTTTTCCCCATTATCAAGGTTCAACACCGCTACGGGTACGTTTTTCACATCAAGCGTCGCAGCAAAGGAAAAGATAAAAAGCTGGATAAGAGGCGGGACAACCACTACAAAGCGGCTGCGCTTATCTCGCCATACCATGAGAAACTCTTTGATGATAAGGGCAATGATTCGATGCAGCATATCTAATCTAACCTCTTAACAATCAGTCGAGAAGTAATACCAAAAATGACGAACGCGACAAATATCATGATGAGGGTGTTATGCAAAAGCAGCACCCACACATTGCCTACCAAAAAGATGCTCAGTAACGATGAAACAAAATAGCGCGCTGGAATCACATAGGTGACAAGCTGAATGATTTTGGGCATGCTCGCTATTTCAAAGATAAACCCTGACAGGATATAGGCAGGAAGGAATCCCACTACTTGTGCTGCCTGGGATGCTGCCATCTGGTTTTTTGTAAGGGTTGAAATAAGAAGTCCTGTGCCAAGCGCCGTCATCAAAAAAGCTGATGTGATCACACCCAAAACCAGAAATGAGCCGCGAAAGGGTATTTGGTAGAGGAGCACAGTTCCAATAACGCAGCAAGCCATGGAAACCATGCCCATAACAAAATAAGAGAGAAGTTTGGCGATCAAAATCTCGTTAATGTGAACAGGAGTTGCCATCAAAGCTTCCATGGTTCCCCTCTCCCATTCTCGAGCAATAACCAAGGACGTAAGAAGCGTACCAATAAGAGTCATGATAATGGCAAGCGAGCCTGGGATAAGAAAGTTCCTACTTGATAGATCTTCATTATACCAATACCTAGGCTGCAGCTGGATATTGGGAAGCGCTCCCACAACATCCCCTTGCGCCTTTTCGTGCTCCAGCCAGATGGTCCAAGCTTGGGCCACATAATTCTGTACAAAGTTTGCAGTATTTGGCTCTCCCCCATCCGTTATAATCTGGATAGGCGCCTGGGCAATGTCTTTGGGATACTTGCGAAATTGTGAAAAGTATGAGGGAATAACAACAAATCCTCGAATTTTCCCAGCAAGAAGCGGCTTTACAAGGTCTCTTCGATCAGCAGCCACCATTACATTAAAATAGGTTGAGCCTGTGAGTGTCTGGGCAAAGGATTGCGCATCTGGAGACGAGTCTTCCATCACAAGGCCGATATTAACGGTATTCAAGTCAAGGGACACTCCAAACCCATAAAGAAAGAGCAGGATAATAGGAAGCACGACGCTAATAATAATACTGCTTGGATCGTACAGAATTTGGTAAAACTCTTTTACGATTAATGCTCTAATCCTCCGAATACTGCCACGAAGATCTTCTTTACTCATCATGGTGTTCTTCTTCATATTTTTCGATTAATCCAATAAAAGCATCTTCCAGAGTAGGCGTCGGAAGCTCCGGTGTAGCAGCAGTAGCTTTTAGCTCATCCGGAGTGCCTTCTTTGATCAAGTTGCTTTGATACACAAGCCCAATCCTGTCACAGTATTCAGCCTCATCCATAAAGTGTGTTGTGACAACCACGGTAGCGCCTTTTTCCACAACTCCATTAATGTGATTCCAGAATTCCCTCCTCGTTATTGGATCAACGCCAGAGGTTGGTTCATCAAGAAAAAGCACTTTTGGCTCATGCATCACTGCACAGGCAAGAGCAAGCCGCTGCTTAAACCCAAGAGGCAGATCCTCAACGTTCTCACCCAAGTAAGGCTTAAATCCAAAAATGTCGATCATGAGCGCGATTGTTTTTTTCTTTCGCTCCCCGTACAAATTATTGATGCCGGCAAAAAACTGTAAATTCTGCCGCACGCTTAAGATCTGGTAGAGAGAAAATTTCTGCGACATATATCCAAGAAAGGCCCTTCCTTCACTCGGTGCGACCTGAAGGTCAACTCCATTCACACGCGCATTTCCCGAACTTGGACGAAGCAGCCCGCACATCATCTTAAAGGTTGTTGACTTTCCTGCTCCATTGGGCCCTAGAAGCCCAAATATCTCTCCCTTTTTCACAGAAAAAGTGATAGCATTTACCGCTCTAAATGATCCAAACATCTTTGTGAGGCCATGCGCCTCTACTACAATTTCGCCATGGTCTTCAATTTTTGGCATAGCATCTGCAAGAGCTGAATGACCTCCAGGGCCGCCTCCAAGCAAATCCACAAACGCATCTTCAAAGCGAGGCGACACTTCCGATACTGTGATACCTGGAATTTCCACATTTTTTCTCTCTTTGAGGACAAGCCGCACATCGCTCCCTTGGATGACGCCGTCGATCACTCCCTTATGGAGAAGCGCTTTGGATAATACCTCGCGTTTGCTTCCAGGAATGTTGCTGAGCTTCAGAACTCTCCCCTCTACCCGCTTTGTCAGCTCATGAGGGTCTCCATAGTAAAGAACTTTGCCTTCGTTCAACAAGATCACCCTGCAGCACTTTTCCGCTTCATCAAGATAGGAAGTGCTCCAGATAACAGTAACATCCTCTTCCACCAGGCCCAAAACCATCTTCCAGAGCTCTCTCCTGGAAAGTGGGTCTACGCCTACGCTTGGCTCATCAAGGAGAAGGAGTGTCGGCTTTCGCAAGAGTGCACACGCAAGCCCAAGTTTCTGCTTCATCCCTCCAGACAAATTTTTCGCTCTTCTCGTAGTAAAGGGATGAAGGTTGGTGAAGGTAAGAAGTTTATCAATCTTTTCCTCTCTTTCTTTTCCCAAAACACCTTGAAGATCTGCGTACAAATTTAAATTCTGCATCACAGTTAAGTCTTCATACAGCCCAAACTTTTGCGGCATGTACCCAATAAGGGTGGAGATGACAGATGCCTCTTTCACAGTGTCATGGCCATCCACAGTAATTGTGCCAAGGGTGGGCAAGAGAAGCCCTGCCATCAATCGGATGAGTGTCGTTTTTCCAGCCCCATCAGGACCAGCTAACCCCACAATCCCCTTTTTGGGAATTTGTAAACTCACTCCCGCAATTGCAGGAGCAGCTATCCCAGGGAATTTTTTCGTAAGGTTGTCTACAACAATCAAATCGCTCATGGTGAGCTTTCCGGCAAAATAAGTTTTACCGTCACGGGCATGCCCTGACGCAGGCCCCTATCAGGGTTTTGCGCATAGACTCGGATGCGATACACAAGATCTGTGCGCAACTCTGTTGTCTCAACTGTCTTTGGAGTAAATTCAGAAACAGGAGATATGAATCCAACCGTACCTGTATATACTTTCCCGCCAGGCGTATCTGTGTAAATGTTTGCAGGCATGCCTGGATAGACAATCCCCAGATCTCGTTCACTAATAAAGGCTCGTATCCATACTGGAGAGGCAATGGAAAGCGTATAAACTGAATCTCCCGGGTTCACAATCGATCCAGGCTCCCGTATCCTCGTCAGAATAAATCCATCGGTGGGAGCAAAACAGTTTGTGTCCTCAACGTTCTTCTGCTGTATAGCAAGAGATGCTCTTGCCTGTTCAAGGTTCGCTTTAAGGACTTCATAGTTAGAAAAGACATTATCCAAATCCTCCTGAGAAATACCTCCGGAGCCTATAAGCTCAAATCTTCTTGCAAGAAGCTTTTCTTCATTTGCAAGAGATGCTTCTAGGGAGGCAATATTCGCTTCCGCCTCGAGTACTTGGTCAGTGTAGGGTTTTCTTTCAAGAGTGGCAATCAAATCCCCTGTTTTAATGACATCCCCTTCTTCATAGGGCATCTCCACAACCCGGCCATAGACCCTAAATCCCAAATCCACCTGACGCACATCTACGTTGCCATATACAGTGATATCAGTTCTCTTCTCGATCTCTTTTATGAAATAGAAGTAGAAAGCAATTCCCGCTGCAAGAGCAGCCAAGGCGATGAAAATATATTTTTTCATAGAAGCGACTTTGAGCCTTTATGAGTTTTCTTTCCAGACTATAAGGAATTGCTAAAAAACTCTCTATAAAAATTTTTTAAACGAGATTTATTATGTCTATTTTTTTTTACATAGACCCAGTACCATCCAGTATCATGCAAGATCAGGGATATGATGCAAGGACACCTTTCTACTGGCGGCTTTGTTTGTTATCACAGCATTACTTCATCAGCTGAGTCATACATATGTATATATTCACCAAGCTCCGCATACCAGATGTCCGGTCCAGTCCCGAAAGCTTTATCGATCCATTTCCTCCAGTGTCTTACTCTTCCACGAGGCTCGAAGAGAATTCCTTGGCTTTCTTGTTCTCCAATAGTTTTTCCATATGAAGTCGCAGCAGTGGCAACAGGAAGTGTGGTACAGATAACTTTTTCTTTCCTTTTCCCCTGCACCTTCACTTCCCTATACTTATGTTGATGGGCACGAACCATAGCCCCAAAACCATTGGCACGTAAAAAACTCTGGATAATCTCTGCATCAAATTCAAACCGAGACCTTTCTGGATCAAAACCAACAATTTGTCCAACCTCCCCACAAGTAGTCATTTTTCCACCTAAAGTTTTTGGAATAATTTGTCGGTTAAGTAGTTCGTGGAGCTTTTCTATCGCATTTTGTTGTTTAGTCGTCTTTTCTTTTCTTGACTTAAACTCTTTAACCACACTTGTTGGAATACCCATCCACTCAGAGGAACCATTGAGATCTACAAAAGGCGCGAAATTAGCATGTCCTAAATAAATCCGGCCTTTCCCCCCCTCACTTGACATACAAACAGGGAAAGTTGCAAAGATTGGTGAAAACACATTTCTACAGTCTAAGAAAAACCTCCAGTCATACGACTCTTCTAGTGGCAATTCGTTTTTTGTATCTTCATGGTCCCCTTTAAACAGGAAAACCGAATCTGGGTTTTCGATTTTTAGGAGTAGAAATAGAGTGAGCACTTCAATATCATTTGTTCCTAGCCCCTTAAAATCTCCTAAGAAAAATAATTTTACGCCACAGGCACAAATACAGTTCTCATCGATCAGCCCTATATTTTTTAAATGCTCAAATAAGGCTAGCGTTGTCGCCAAATCACCATGAATATCTCCACGAATGTATCCCTTGCCCTCAACCTTAACACGATGAAACAACCCATAATCTGACGAAACTGAAAAGTTTAAACAGTCGTCTTCCGGCATACTTAAATGTTGTAAACAGTTGGCAAACCTTTCAAGATATCTTTGCGCTACAACAAGAAGTCTTTTCTGATCGATTTGAGGTTTCGGTCTTTCATATCCTCCTACCTCTATGTCTGTCAGCGAGCGCCTAAAACC
>PMZB01000097.1 GCA_003170575.1 Chlamydiia bacterium
CTGCCGCTGGCTTGGCGATGTAAAAACCATGAACCAGGCAGTCATTGAACAAAGCTATACTGCATACGAAAAAGCCAAAGCCCAAGCCTCGTATATAAAAAAACCCTATGCGAAAAAATCCAATGCTCCAGCCAAACAAAAAGCCGCTTCGGATGAAACAGCCCCTCTTGAGTTAAAGTTTGATCTCTCAAAATTTCGGGCATCTCATGTGCTGACCCTGGCAAAACTGCTCCCCAAAACTCCAGGCAAAGACAAGGTTTCGATCCTGTTTTTCAAGGGTGACGTGGAAGTCGCTTCGCTTCAGCTTCCCCAAATCCAGCTTGATCCCTCATGTGAGAAGAAACTTGCGCAGATCCCGAGCTTGCTATGAACTATTCCCCTCCTTCGTCGGGGAATAGGACAGCCCTTACAAACCCGAGCTTTAAGGGCAATAGTAACTCAAAGAATTCATTTTTTTATTCAACTTTGCTCAATAGAATAAATCGGATGTTGATCACAGTGGAAAACTTCTTCTGCAATTTTGGCAGTTGTAAACGTCGTAAGCTTGAATATTTTATCCCACGATACGGCCTCATCTGCCCCTAACTGCTGGACAGACCTTAAAAAACCTTGGCTAAAAGTCCCCCCCCAAGATGGTGTACATGTTGCATATTCTCCTGCTTCAGCTGCCGCTGAAGATGCGATACCGCGAAATGATAACAAAAGTTTACAAAATCCCTTTAAATCATCTGATTTTTTTAAGAAAAACGACTGACCACGTATATCTTGCATTCTTTTCTCTGGATAGGAGTTACAACAATCGAACAATACTAATGCACTTCTTTTCTTTTTGCTCTTCAAGCAAGATATAACATTTCCTCCAAATACCTCTTTCTTCTTGATATTCATGGTTGGCCAGCATGTATTTAGTTTAATGTCATTAAAACCATGCCCAGAGTAATAAAACACAATGATGTCTTTTGATCTTGTATTGAGATTCTTCAAAGCTTCAGTGATATCAGTAGTTGTAAAAGTCTTTCCCTTCAGAACCAAAGTTTCAAGACTAAAACCCATTCCTTCAGCTATCACATCAAAACTCTTCTGTATATCTTTTACATCAACTTCTACTGATTTGCCAATACCATAGTCCTTGGTATTAGCGACAATTAAAAGATGGAGACAGGGAATCTTCAGCCATTGTTGAATATGGTCTATCGTGCTGTGGTCAATACCCTGTGCGTGCTTCCCTCGATCAGAAAAATGAACTTGTACCTCAGCCCCTGGGGATATTGCCCCAAATATCTCATTGAAGGTAAATAAGATTAAAAAAAATGTCTTCTTCATTCCTCCTCCCTGATGTCAGCTTCAGAAAATGAATATTGCTTAGTTGGTGTAAAGCATGATTGTTCTAATAAATGATTGTGTACGACTTCGGGAAGATCACGAAGCAAGATCGGATGAGGTTTATCTGCTCCTCGACTACCAATATACTTTAGTAGAGCTTCAGTAAAGACGCCAAACATGCAATCTTTCCTTTTATTTAATCTCATTCCATAGGATTGTTCTCGCTGTTTATTGGAGCATATAGTCAAATGTCCCTTTTCCAATAACCAGATACGCTTTAACTTATTAATAAGTCGCTTACTTTTAACTTTTCCCAATGGTGCTCCGAAAAAACGTCGTATAATTGCGTTTGCATCGAAAACTTCATTGTAGGAGTCAGAAAAAACGAGCGAAAGACGAGCATTTTTAGAGCGCACCTTATTAGCGAGAAGATCAAGCGACACATCTTGGGCGCCAAGTTTTATAAGAGGCCATAAACCATTATAGGCAAGATTTTCTGGATTAGATCCCGAATAGTAAACAACAGCTAGATTTCTGTGATTAATTTTAGAGCACCATTTATCTATTGTGCTCATCGAGATCTTATTACACTCTAGCTGTAAAATATGAGTATGCTTTCCAATAGCTTTCCCAATAGATTTAAATGTTCTTTTGATGTTCATTGCGTCGATTTCATGGAGTCCTTGAGCTGTTCCTTTTTCGTAGAGAATCAAGATCTGAAAGTCGCCACCGGAAGCAGCATAACAAAGGGACATCAAAGGCAAGCACAGTTGCAGCAAAAAAAAGTATAAGCCACGCATATAATAATCCTTCGTACAAAAGCAAATTTTCGTAAAGCCGAACCAACTTCTTTTTAGTACTACGCTGTCCAAAGATAACTATATCTATCAATTTCGACTATGCTCGGAATTGTGCTGTCGAGCCTCTTCCTCACAGCGAACCCAATATTTTCCATGCTCAACCTTAACTAAAAGGCATTTTGGTTCGAGAGTAGAATTTTGTCAACAAAATCCACGCCCCAAATTTATTGCGTGAATGACTGCAAGCGAGTACGGAAAAAGTGGCGCGCCTGATGCATGAAGCCCAGCAATTAAAAATCTTGTGCCTTCCGCCAGACATTAATGATTCAGAAAATGTCTTTCGTGCCACATCAGAGGGTATTCGGTTTGCACTTTCTGCTATCAAAGGCGTGGGAACTCAAGTTGTCGAGTCTCTGTGTGAAGAGCGCCAAAAAAGGCCCTATTCTGGTCTCTACGATTTTGTGCACAGGAGTGATCAGAAAAAGGTGGGAAAAAAGGCAATAGAACTCCTTATCGACGCAGGCTGTTTTGATCGGTTTTCTTGGACTAGAGATGAATGCCTCTCAACGCTTGAAGTTATGTATGATGATGTTCAGAAAACGAAAAAAGACCAAGAACGCGGGATATTTTCTTTGTTTGATGAAACCCCAGGGGATATCCCCAAAGCATACCTAAAGCCAATACAGCCGAAAAGAACCCGATCAGAAGAGGATCTTCTGCTCAGAGAAAAAACCCTTCTTGGACTATTTGTGAGAGGACATCCACTTACAATATACCAAAAACAACTTCAGTCCTTATGCTGCCTTTCCTTTAAACAAGCAGAGGCTCTCGGAGAAGGCTCTGTGTTCCGTATGGCGTTTATTGTGGAAACAGTCACAACAAAGTTTTCCTCAAAGTCAAAGAAAAAATTTGCTATTCTTACGCTCTCAGATGCAGAAGGAAATGTGCTTGAACTACCTATCTGGCCCGAACTTTTTGAGACCAATCAAGATCTTCTCACAGAAAACCGAATGCTTTTTGGCGTATTTTCTAAGGAAAAAAGAGACTCCGAGCTTACCCTCTCCTGCCGCTGGCTTGGCGATGTAAAAACCATGAACCAGACGGTCATTGAACAAAGCTATACTGCATACGAAAAAGCAAAAGCTCAAGCATCGTATATAAAAAAACCCTATGCGAAAAAATCCAATGCTCCAGCCAAACAAAAAGCCGCTTCGGATGAAACAGCCCCTCTTGAGTTAAAGTTTGATCTCTCAAAATTTCGGGCATCTCATGTGCTGACCCTGGCAAAACTGCTCCCCAAAACTCCAGGCAAAGACAAGGTTTCGATCCTGTTTTTCAAGGGTGACGTGGAAGTCGCTTCGCTCCAGCTTCCCCAAATCCAGCTTGATCCCTCATGTGAGAAGAAACTTGCGCAGATCCCGAGCTTGCTGTGAACTGTACGTCCTTAAAAAAACGGACAGGCTAAAGATTCTGTAAAAAACCCTTCCAAATAATGCTGTGAAAGGTAAAGAATTTGCTTCGTTGGACGCACAGAACACATATCTTCGATGCGAGGAAATCTAAGAGCCGATTGCTTTTTTTAATAAGATTTGCAAACCAATCCGTAGACCAGATACGATAGATTTTCACCTTACGAAACACTCTAATTGAAATATTTCGCTCTCAAGACATATAGTGCAGTTACAGAAAAATAGGGTAAAAACATGAAATTGTTGGCAAAAACTGCAGCGATAACAGGCGGAACAAGTGGAATTGGGTTAGCGATCGCGAAAGAATTCCTAGCTGAAGGAGCCAAAGTGGCCGTGTTCGGGAAAAGCCAAAAATCGTCAGATACAGCAAAAAAAGAACTCGACAACAACAATGCCTTAATTATGGTTGGAGATGTTACAAAACTACATGACCTAGACAAAATCTATGAAACGTTCTGTAGTCAATACGGGAACCTGGATATCCTTGTCGTCAATGCCGGCATCTTTAAGCCTAGCCCATTACTCCTCACAGACGAAAAGTCTTTTCAAGAGATTATGGACACCAATCTCAAAGGAGCCTTCTTTTCGGTGCAAAGAGCTCTTCCCTTTCTCAATAACAATGGGTCCATAATACTCATTGCATCTACCTCTACGAAGCAAGGGTGTGTTGATTTCTCAGTCTACAATGCCTCAAAAGCAGCGCTAATCTCCCTGACACAATCATTTGCAGCCGAATTGCTTCAACGCCACATCCGCGTCAACTCAATTTCTCCAGGTTTTATTCGAACCCCCCTCCAGGACAAAGTGGGAATAACCGAAGAAATGATCATACAAGTAGAGAGTTCCATTCCCATGAAACGATGCGGAAAACCTAACGAAATTGCAAAAGCAGCAGTTTTTTTGGCTTCAAATGATTCAAGCTATATGACAGGCGCAGACTTGCTCATTGATGGGGGGCTAATAAACATTTCTCCTCCTTTTTAGCCTCTAAATCGCTTAACCATTTGTGGTCTTTTCGAAGACAGGCAAATTGCACTTCCGCCCCTTGCACATCGAGCTTTCCAGGAAGCATCTCTACCCCTTTATAATGATATCCCTGAAAGGGAATTCCATATTGACGTAAGGCAGCTTCAACTGGAATAACATTGGACATCTTATCATCGATAAAGAAAACTTTTCTCGGTTTTAGCTGAACTTGCTTTAAAAATCGAACTAACAAATCACCTTTCGTCTGTTTCTCATTTCCAAGAAATATGATTCCATTCTTAAAAAGAGAATAATCGCTTTCGTTTTTGCCCTCATCGTCAAAATAAATAATTTGCTTTTGAGGAATGGAAATGGAGAAGTCAATATTAAATTGTTTAAGGACATTTACCCTCCAATCCTCCGCGTTTTCAATGACCCCAAATTTTCCTGTCCGTGCCGCTGTTAGAGCTATCGTTTTGACTCCTCTATCTTGCAGTTCTTTGATAAGCTGGGGAATTGCTGGCTCGACCAACATTCTTTGAGCCGTACCTAACATAATACTCATCAGATAAGGAATTTCGTTTGGATCAATATCACTCCATGAAACGGGGCGAAAACATGCTCCACAAGGGCGTAAAACCAGGTCTTTATACGTAATCAATACATCATCTACATCGAACACAACCAGCGTATCTGGGTTCCCTCGATTCAGTTCTGATCGGATATCGTCAAAAGATTGGATTGAAATAATTCTGGTTTGAGTGTTGAGCGCAACAGATCCTTCTTTTAACAGCGGAGCTCGCGACATAAACCATATAAGTCCAGTAACAAGAACGCAAATGAGTAATACGAAAAGATAACTACGTTTCATTTGAAAACTCTTCCTTTTTTGCAAAAAACGGGATAAACAACTGCTTAAAGTTCGCATGCAAAGCGCATGTGTCAATCAAGGGCATGCTCATTTGTAACGCCACAAGAGCATCTAAAGTATTTCTCATGTCGATTTTCTTTTCCAGCATCTCTTCTAAATTTACCGCCTCCCCTAGATACAGGGAAAGGAGTGGGAAAAGAGCATTATCCGCCTCTATAGTTACCAGAGCTTCCTTCCATTCGCTATAAGGAATAACTTTAACATCGTGACCAAGGGTATTAATCCAACAGATCAAATCAGACCAGCTCATTTGATTCTGGCTCGATAAGTTAAACACCTCCTTTTTATTAGAATCATCCAATGATATTTTTGTAATAATCTTGCTCACGAAATCTACTGGCAGCATATCAAGTTTAAACTCCCAATCAGGAGCTTTCTTCATTTGGATACACCCTCTAATCAATCTCAAGAAATGGTCATTTTCATAAGAAGACCCACCGTCCAAACTATGCCCTATAATTATACCTGGCCTAAATATTTTTATAGGAATTCCCCGCCGAGAGGCTTCAGCCAATAGTTTTTCCGCCATCCACTTCGTTTGCTCATATCCCCCTCTAAGGCTTGAAGGAGGGGCACCTACAGCGTATTTTTCTTGAATCGCCCCCCCCTCTTCTTCTGCAACCGAAAGAGTTGAAATATACACAACTTTTTTTAACTTATCCCCAGTTGAAGCAAGTTTAAGGATCTCTATTACACTAAGAACATTTGGAGCCATGAGTGTTTTATAATCATAAACGTGATGGACGTGTGCCCCACAGTGATAAATTGAATCTAATTTCTGCGCCAAAATTTGATACTCTTGGTCAGGAATTCCTAAGTTGCGAAGGCTTAAATCACCAGGTACTACAATAACGCGGTTCTCAGGAACTACGGTCTCAGGAAAATATCGATGAAAGCTTTGAATCAATCTTCTGTAAGCGTCTTCTGTATTTTTTGCGCGCACCAAACAAAAAATAGTTGCTTTGGTACCCTCCAAAAGGTCAAATAGCAAATGCGTCCCTAAAAATCCCGTCGCGCCTGTTAATAAAACATGTGTTATCGATGAATGTATTCGTTGGCCAGGCTGTGGGACTATCTTCGAAGGAAGGAGTACTTCTTCTAACTTGGAATTTTGAGTAGGGTTTTGTTCATTCAAAAGACTCGCTAAACAGGCTATGGTGGGCTGCTCTAAAAAGGTTCTGAGCGAAATATTTTTCCCAAATTTTTTTCTCACATGCATGGCAGCCACTGTAATAGACAACGAATTTCCTCCTAATGAAAAGAAATTTTCATTTATCCCCACCTGTTTGAGTTGCAATAGTTCGCACCAGATTTCAGCCAACAGATGTTCTTCAGGCGTCCTCGGTAAAATGCATGTTGTACGAGTTAGCTCTACTTTTGGAAGGCTCCTCCGATCAATTTTACCGTTCGGCAAAAAATTAAGTTTTTCGATAACTATAAAACTTGAAGGTATCCAACTATCCGGAACCCAATTTTTCAGCCATATTTTCACACCCTCTTGATCCAAGAAATCAACATTTTTTAAAGCAATGTACGCAACAAGCTGTTTGCTTTCACTCGAATCCTTTTGAACCTCTACAAGAGCGTGCTGAATATTTGGATGTTGCAATAAAACATTTTCAATTTCCCCCAACTCGATCCTCTGGCCCCTTATTTTGATTTGAGTATCCGATCTTCCCAGGAGTTTAATAGAGCCATTGGGAAGATAATACCCTAAGTCCCCTGTTCTAAAAAGGAACCCCCCATCATTAGTAAAGGGATTTAGATTCAACCACTATGGACTGAAAG
>PMZB01000120.1 GCA_003170575.1 Chlamydiia bacterium
CAACGGGATTTTGCGGCCATAGCTCCAAGCAAATAAAAATTGACAGCTATCCAAATGCCTATAATCCATCAATAATTCGAAACGGCAATGGCTACTTTCTTGTTTTTCGAGACCATACTCATTCAAAAAAGTCTCTTTATTCAGTTGAATTGAATGCTAGCTTTCAGCCGATTAACCGAGCCCACCCTATTCTTAATGACTTCAACTTCTGTGAAGATCCACGACTTTTTCTTTTTCGCAACCAACTATATATGATGTACACACCCGCTAGTTATATGCCAATGTATTATACAAGTGTAGCTATAGGTGAACTTGACATGTTGAGTTCGAAGCTCTTAAATAGTTGTACGCTATTATATCAAAAGCATTTCGTTGAAAAAAATTGGGTTTTTTTTGAAAACGATTCCGCGTTGTATTGTATTTATTCATATAATCCTTACAAAATTTTAAAGGTTGATCAAGCTTTTGACGGCACAATGACTGAGGTAGTCTCAGACGATGAAATAAACCTCGATTGGGAATCAAAGTGGGGAAACATTAGCGGAGGAACTCCGGCTATCCTGGTAGACGGGGAATACCTCTCTTTTTTTCACAGCTTCTTTCTTCGGAACGGCGTACGATTCTATGCTCTAGGAGCCTATACCTTTGAATCGACGTTCCCCTTTCGAAGAAAAAAGATTTCGGCATATCCAATCATATGGGAGAAAATGTATAGCATCCCCAAAACGCCTCAAACTCCCATTTGCAATCTTCTATGGTCCGTAGTTTTTCCAGGCGGATTTGTGGAACAAATTGAAAACGGTCGAAAAGTTATCACTCTTGTCTATGGAGAAAATGATACTGGCATGGGCGTGCTCACACTCGATAAAGAATGTTTGCTCAAGAGTTTAGTTCCTATAAACATATGTCCTTAAAAAAAACTCATTCACACACCCCACGAAAGTGGGGTGTGTGAACTTCAACGAAACTACCTTTATCAAAATGTGGCAGCCCGCTCTATTTTGCACTAAGACCAATTGTCATTCCGACGTCTGTTGATCCACCAGGCAGGTACACACCCTTACCCGAGACAAATACTAATCTGACATATCCACCTTTGCACGTCACAGGAAATGTAAACAAGGGACTAGTAAAGATGTTATTCGGAGTGACCGTGTACTGATTGAGTACTTTCCAGTTAGTCCTGCCATTCTGAGAGAATTCAAAATTAACGGGAATTCCAGCGGGCACGGGGTTGATGCCTTGGATAGCTGGGAGGGGCTGTGCTTGAGTCATCAGCAAAAGAAAGAAACTCATGTCATAAGAGCCTGCTTTTTTTATCTGAATCATCGTGCCATCTTTTGATACAGCGAATCCCCTTTTCCAAATATTTACAACCTGATCTAAACGGATGGCTTGTCCTGCTTTAAGGGTGATGTTAGTTTTTGGCGTGTATTGCACAGATATGCTTTTGCTCTTTGGGGCTGGGCTGCAGTTTATTCCACATCCCGTATCTTTAGCAGAACCTAATGCACACAAAGACATCATCCCTACAGTTAATAATGAAAACCACTTCATCTATGTTTCTCCACTAAACATTGGTTAATAATAAAAGGCTTTTCACAAACCTTCTCTTGAGGCAATCCTGATCAAAAATCGAGTGCACCATGCGGCCTCAAATTTCGAGCACATGCTATTGACTCACAGCCTTTTGTCCTGGCAAACATGATCATTCATTGACAGTACAAGTGGCTTAGAGTCAAAAAGATACAACCAAAATTGGTTTCCACATTTTGCAAACCATAGGCGATCAAGATCACTCATGAAAGTATATATATCCCGACTGACTTTCAACGTCAATCTTTTTCTAGGTAATATCTAAATCGGAGCCAAGGTGGAGTCTATGTCACCCTATGTTTTTACCCGCTTCTTTTTTCAATAACTTGTATCGCAACTTGTTCATGATTTTGATTGTAAGCCAAGTATCGAGCTCCAAAGCCAGATTTGCTTAAAAACTCCTGAAATGCCTTAAATTCATGATTTTCATACCCAGGATAATTATACAGCTCATCGAAAACAATAATCGTGCCTGGGCCTATCCTAGGACCAAGAATGATAAATGCCGTTGCAGCTGAAGAATAGATATCACTATCAACATGCAAAAAGGCAACAGGTTCGCCGGAGCCGTGTGTCTTAAGAAATTGCGGCAATGTATCCTTAAACCATCCTTTAACAAGCTCAACATTATGGAGTACAGGGGGAAGCTGATCTGGATTTTTAAATCCAAATGATCCTGCCGGATATGTTTTATCTGTTCGTACCCAGTCCTCAGGCAATCCCTCAAAAGAATCAAATCCATAGATTTTTTTATGAGGATTCAGCGCAGCAATAAAATTAATCGTCTTCCCAGTGCACACGCCTAACTCTATAAACATCCCGTCTACTTTCACGTTATGCGAAGCAAACTCCAAAACTTCTGCATCAGAAGTCAGAGAAATAGCCTCAGATAAATATTTTTCCACGAAAAGTTTTGCTTGCGGATCATTCCAATAGGGCCTGTTAGTAGGTTTATAATGGAGAATTTGATTACCTTCCGTCTGATGACTCGCTGAAGGTGTATTTACGACAGTCGACCAATCAAATTTTTCTGCAGTGAATACAAAACACTGACAGCACAGCAACAATAAAAAACTTAGTAACAATTTCCTTTTCATCTACCGCCTCCTATCACAACAAGCCAATGAGCAGGTTCCACTAATACTTCAACAATATTCTGGTCTAACATCAAACATTCGTTCAACTTTAAACGACAACTCAGCGATGTTTAGAGAGATAAAATTCTTTTAAACCTTTACTTCTAAGAATGCAGGCAGGACATGTCTGGCAACCAGAATGAGGAATGCCTTGATAACAAGAAATCGTGTGTTCTAAGAGAAACTCTAACTTCCCCATCGACGCGGCGACAGCAAGGGTTTCAGCTTTAGACATATGTATGAGCGGGGTCACCACAGAAAACGCCTCATCCTGCAGATCAGATCTGATAACAGCTTGGACAAGGTCGATATACTGCCGGGAGCAATCCGGATATCCTGAGTTTGCCCCCTCCTGCTCCATCACACCAATATGGAGGCAGTTCGCACCAATGCTTTTAGCATACGGAGCTGCCATCATGAGAAAGAGCCCATTTCTGCCTGGCACAAAGCTGTTCGGCATAGCTCCTTCCTGTGTTATTGGGAGCGAGGTATTCACAAGGCTGGAGGTTTCCCATCCCAAAATCTTTGGAATATCCATCTCCACGCGTTTTACGCCTAGATGAGATGCTATAAAACGTGCGGCATCAACCTCAGATTTATGCCTCTGGGCATAGTTAAAGCCTAGGCTAACAACTTTAGTATTTCCAAAAAATCTACAGGCAAGAAGTAGGCAGATTGAGGAATCCATGCCTCCTGAATGAAGTACAACTGCGCTCATGCTAGAGGCACTGCTCCTACAGATGTTATCGACCGAAATCTTTGGTATCGCGCATCTAGAAGCTGATGAAGGGGCTTTTCTCTTAAGCTAACTATCTTTTTTAAGATATGTTCTTTCACACTCTTACACATGCCAGAGGGATCATAATGCGCACCCCCCAAAGGTTCTTTAAGCACCTCGTCCACAATGCCCAGAGCAAGCATATGCTCTGCATTGAGTCTTAAACTAGATGCAGCTTCCTGCTTCTTTCCAGCATCTTTCCACAGGATAGAGGCACACCCTTCAGGACTGATCACAGAGTAGTAGGCATGCTCCAGGATTGCAATTGAGTCCCCTACTCCCATGCCCAGAGCACCTCCTGAACAACCTTCCCCTATAATGATCACGATAATAGGAGTAGCAATGGAAAACATCTTCTGGAGGTTTTCTGCAATCACCCAGCCCTGTCCGCGCTGCTCCGCCTCAAGTCCTGGATAAGCTCCAGGAGTATCTAGGAGGGAAATAACAGAGATCTTCATTTTTTCTGCAAGCCGCATCAACCTCAGCGCTTTGCGAAAGCCTTCAGGAGAGAGCATGCCGAAATTGCATGCCACGCGCTCTTCAGTGGTAGATCCTTTTTCTTGTCCAAGGATCATGACGGGAACCTCATCAATTAAGGCAATTCCCCCAATCATTGATCGATCATCGCCAAAAGTTCTATCGCCATGTAATTCAAAAAAAGAGGAGGTCATTTCCCGAATATAGTCTCTGGCATGGGGACGATTGGGGTGGCGGCTGATCAGCACGCGATCCCACGGTGTGAGCTCGCTATACACCTTTGTTTTGAGGGTCTCTAATCTCTCCTCGAGGCGGTTCACGTCTTTTGCAAGAGGGCCGCCTTGCTTTTTCAAACTCTCTATTGTTTTACTCAATTCAAGGATCTCTTTTTCGTGAGGCAGATACCATGAATCCTTTAAAACCGTCACGTGCTTTCCTCTTTTACTATCTCGCCTTGCAGAAGGCGGGACTGATCAAACGATGGTACAAGTTCAACATACGTCTTATGTGTCGATACCACTGCAAAAAGCTCCTGTATGTCCTTGCCTGCAAGGCGTATGCAGCCATCACTTTCATACTGTCCAAGGCTGGAATTATCTTCTTTCAAAGCCCCTGAATTGGCATCTCGTAAAATGGGAGTCCCATGAATGCCAAACCCGCGCGCAGGTTCAGTACACTCCCCAATTGTCTTTTCAAAGGGCATCCAGTAACCTCCAAAGACCTGTATGAGCTCTATCTTTTTCCCTTTATGCATTCCCGTCATCTTTGGCCGAAAGGTAGCTGTCTTTTCTCCTAATTGGTACATACCTAATGGCGTGAGGCATTCTGATGATTTTGAAGAATCCTTTTTTCCGAGGCACACGCTATAGCTCTTCAGAAACACGGCTTTTTTCTGTTCTGGAATGACATAATAGAGCCTAAGACGGCATGCAGAAAGGGATACTATAAGATGAAATCGAAAATCAATATCATTGCGCAGGACATTGAACCTTGCCCCATCACTTACAGTGACTTGTTTAAAATCCCTTCCACCATTAAGACTTGCGTAGATGAAATCAAGGCTCGTCTTGTAATGGTTCGCATAATCCACAAGCCATGCAGGTCCACGCGTTTTCCACGGGGCACGTCTTTTGTAGGTAATTGTCTCAACAATGGGACACGCTGTCCCTTTTACAAAAAGGGCGCTCAATCCATTTTCTTCTGGCTCATGTTCAATAACAACAGGCTTTTCCTCCTCATGCGCACATTCTACCACAGGGTCTTTGGAAAGGGTTTCTGTGAAAGGAGCTTCTGGCAAAGATTGCACCGACTCTACTGCAAGGCGGGAAAGATCCACTTCCTCCTGCGCAACAACATGAACCTTTTCAGCAGGCCTTGACGATTTTTTTTTGCATAAAGCTATGCCGCCAATAAGTGAAAAAAGGGCGAACGAAACAATAAGAAATACTTTCGGTAGGCTCATGAACTCTTATACTCCAAACTCTTACACTCCAAATTCTTGTGCTACAGCTTTTTTCATCTTTTTGCCAGGGGTAAATTTTACGGCTTTTCTTGCCGGAATTTTAATTGTGACTTTTGCTTTTTGGGGGTCGCGCCCCACTTTTGCTTTTCTTTTGACAACTTGAAAAATCCCAAAATCTCGAAACTCAAGCCGTCCACCCTTGGCTAAGGTATTTAGCACCTTGTCGAGAAAGGCGTTCACAACATTGAGCACAAGATTTGCACGCACGTTATGCTCCTTTGCTATGCAATCCACAATTTCCTTTTTTTGGACAGTAGCCCGCTTCATGAAATACGCCGCCTTTGACACAACTTATACAACTTCTACAATGGACCTATTCTTTTTGCCCATAGAAAAGACAAGAAACTTCTGATCTATGAGATCTGATTCCTTAACTACATCAAACTCATCTACGATTTTTCGAGCGCCTAAAGAGAGCCCCCCATTTTTAATAAGGCGGCGAGTTTCAGCCTTACTTGGCATAAAAGAGGCAAAAGAGAGAATATCAACAATTTTTGCACCCACAACCTCTCCTCGTGGCAGCCCTTTAGAAGGAACCTGCCCTATAAGCGCCCGCACAACCTCTCCTGTAAACACTGCTTCTTCAGTCCCTGGCTTTGCCTGCGCTGTTATGAGAAGCGCCTTTTTCAACCCTTCTTCTCCATGAACAAGGCGGGTTACTTCCTCTGCAAGCCGCTTTTGAGCGGTGTTTGGCACATAATCTTGCCGCTTCATGCTTGCTTCTATCGCAGAAATTTCCTCTAGGTCCAAAAATGTCAATGCTTTCATCAGGCGGATGACATCATCATCGCTTGTGCGGAAAAGGTACTGGTAAAAGTCATAGCAAGAAAGTTTATCTTCAGACAGCCAGATAGCTCCTTTTTCAGATTTTCCGAATTTTTTTCCATCGCTACGAAGAAGTAATGGGAAAGTTAACCCCCACACTTCCTTGCCTGTTAGTCTTCGGACAAAGTCAACGCCTGCTGTGATATTGCCCCACTGATCAGCTCCGCCTATTTGTAAAGTGACATTGTTATTCGTAAACAGATGATAAAAATCATACGCCTGGAGAAGCATGTAAGAAAACTCGGTATAGCTCATTCCTTCTTCTGTAGCAAGACGTGCACGAACATTATCTCTTCCCAGCATAGGTCCTAGCCGAAAATGCCTTCCTACATCACGCAGAAAGTCAACACAACTCATCGGGTAGAGCCAATCATTGTTATTAAGAACGGTAATAGGCCCCTGCTTGCCAAGCCTCCCCAAAATACTTTCCAAAATCTTTTGGATCCCCGTAACATTCTTTCGAATTTCCTCTTGGTTAAGCAAATTGCGTTCCTGACTTTTGCCTGACGGGTCTCCAATTATGCCCGTAGCACCCCCTACGAGCGCAACAGGTCTATGCCCAAACTTTAAGAACCAAGCAAGCCCCATAATTCCCATCATGTGACCGAGGTGAAGGCTGTCAGCAGTTGGATCAAACCCGCAATAGAGGCTGATAGGCTTATTCTTTTCCACAATTTCGGAAAGTGCTGGGTTTGTTTCAGCTTCCACAAGCCCTCGCGCACGCAAGGCTTCAATAACGTTTTTCATACACTACCATTGGTCTATTGTTTGAGGGTATAACACTATAACAGAGAGGAAGTTAAGAGAAAAACTAAAATGGGTTTTTCTCTGGAATGAAGATGTGCTCCACATCGAATTGCTTCTTGAGATGCTCTCCCAGAAGATATATCCCCCTTTTTTCAGTTGCGTAATGACCAAAAGCCATCACACAAATCCCCTCTTCCTGAGCAAGGCTCCAGGCCGCTTCGTCAGCAGTTCCTGTGATATAACAATCTTGCTTTTGTTCGATTGCTTCATTCAATAGCTTATGCCCTCCGCCGGACACCATGGCAATTGATTTTATAGATCCTGAATCTCTGCCGTACAACACTCCTGGAGCGCCAAACAACTCTTGTAACCGCTGAAAGAGCTTTTTTGGCAAAACTGGCTTGCAAAGCCCTTTTACACCGACAAGCTTGTTCAGAAACTTCCCAAAAGGCTCTAAGGATGTACAGCCTAGTTCCTTCAGTATGGGCCATGAATTACCCAGCTCTGGATGAGCATCCAGGGGCAAATGGTAGGAAACAAGGTGCATGTCAGCTCTATATAAAGAGCGGAGCCGTTTTGAATAGCTGCCTATCAATGCAGTTCCCGCATTCTTCAAAAAAAGCCCGTGGTGGGTAAGAAGAAGCTCTGCCCCTGCTTTTGCCGCCTCATCAATCGCGAAAAGGCTGGCCGATACAGCAGTTGCAACCAAAGAAACTGGCCTTGTACCCTCAACCTGAAGCCCATTAATGCATATATCATCAAAAGATGGCACATCAAGAACCTCTGCAACATGCTTGCAGAGGGTATATAGATCAATACTCATACGAATCCTCCAGACAGCGGTATTTCACACGCTCACTATTTGCTCCGCCTTGCTGATAAGAGTTTTCATCAAATATGGATCAATCGCTTCTTCGGCCCACATTCTAGCAGGTTTGTAGTCCCCTCTTTTCAACAAATCCTCTACAAGGTTTTGGATAATAGCGTCTCTAAACTGATCAAAGTATGGCCCAATAGGGATCTGGTTCAAACACTCCTGAGCTGCTGCAAGATCTTTATTTTCAATACACCCATTTGCGATGCGCATGATATTAGAAATTCTCACAAAGGTGGGATTAATCGCTGTCCCTCCTAGCTGCGATTCAGGAAGCAAGCTTAAGGGCGCAGGCTGGACTGATGTCTTCTCACCCAAACTGACAGAACCGGAAAATGTCATACATATACCT
>PMZB01000212.1 GCA_003170575.1 Chlamydiia bacterium
AAAGAGCAGTATATCAGCAAAGATCAAAACCTTCTTGAGATAAATCCCAGCTCTCTGAAAAAGTTGTTTCTTACAAATGAAAAAAGTGCCTGGAGGTTTTATCGTGAGGAAAGCGCTTTCTCTTTGTCTTGGAGCCTTGTGTGCCTTATCAGGGAGCTCTTTGACTGCTGAAATCCCCGGATCGTTGTGGACCGAGTTTCGCGGAGACTTTATCTACAACCCTATAGGGATTACATCGGACGATTATTATCCCTGCGTCTTATTTAATGAAGATTGCTTTGAGGGCAATGGGGACCATATTCCTTACAAGATGTGGCATCAAGGATTAAATGGGATAGGGTACTCCATATCGGAAGACGGAATCAATTGGCTGTTAAAAGATACCACTGTGATAGAGGGCGAGGCATATCATCCTTGCGTTATATATGACAAAGATGGGTTTGATGATGGTTTGTACCAGTACAAAATATGGTTCTGGAATGGTGTAGCAAGCACAAATATCGACGCCATCCAGTATGCTTTTTCACATGATGGCGTGAAATGGACAATCCCTCAACCAATTACGCAAACCTCAGGCCACCCCCTTGTAGATGGCATCCTGGGTGGATATTTTTATCACCTTCGCGGGCCAGGATTTGTGATGTTCAATAAACATCCTGAATGCCTGCCAGGCTACCCCTACACGTTTCCCTATGTAATGCTGTACGACACAGCAAGCGAAGGCTTCACTGCAGATAGCACATACCAACAAATAGCCTTAGCATATAGCATGGATGGCATTTGCTGGTCGCGATATACCAATGGGCCTATTCTCATTCCTTCGGGAAAAACATCTCACTGGGATGGCACATATATGTATCGCCCCTCTCTTGTGAAGGTGGACCAAGCATTTCACATGTATTATTCCGGTTCTAATAGCAACCCTACAAGCGGAGTTCCCCATGCTGATGGTATTGGGCACGCCACCTCTGCTGACGGAATATATTGGGTTAAAGATCCTCTTAACCCGATACTAAGTTCCACACGTAATCCCTGGGCCACAGGCTGTTTTGACTCACCCCACAAGCCTATGTTCCAAAACCCTGATTCTACCATCCCCTTCTCCACTTCCTGGAGAAATACCCGCACCTATGCTCCATCTGTACTTTACAAGCACTTTTCTTCCTCAGAAAAACCTGAAAAACACTTCTTCAAAATGTGGTTCACAGGTGGTTCTGGCGATATACTGGGGCAAAATGAAGCAATCGGCTATGCAACATCTCCCTCCCCTTGCGAGCTTGTTGATCCAAATAATGTCCCTTGCCCGCCGCGTGATTTTGAAGGCGTGGTTACACCCTTGCTCACAGCCGTCATCAATTCCTCATTCTCCTTAAAAGCAAAGTGGAAACCCAGTCTCTCCGAGGGAGTGATCTTTTATCGGATTTTCCGCGATGGACGCCTTGTACGGACAGTCAAGGCAAAGAAGTCCCTAGAGTTCGACGCGTTCTTAGTTTCCAAATCCGATTGGAGAAAGTATTCGATTGCTGCGCTCAATGATCTTGGGCAAGAAAGCTGCAGAACCCCCTTGAAGAAGAAATAGTGTCAATCTAGAGTGGACAGTAATTCTTGATTTTCTTGTGTCAGCCTTGCTCGGATACCTTCTCTTTGTTCAGGTGTTAAAGCCTTCATTTTAGCAAGATTAGATTGTTTTATTTTGTCCGCTCTTTCTTTGACCCATTCTTCTGGCGTGCCAACCTGTACTGTTTTCTTTGCTTCAACATGCCTCTCACCTTCCAAATCCGTATATTCGCGTTCTTCATATGAGTAAGATATTCCCCGGCTCTCACCCTTCCTCAGCTCTTGTTCATTGAACGAAGGGAAAAGCTTTCCTAATTGAGCATCAGTTATCTTAAATACATCCATATCTGCTAAATGTTCATTGGTTATCCATGAGCTCATCTCTTCTGATGAGGTTTCCAAAATCGACATAACCTGATTGCCGGAAAGTGACCTAAATCGAAGCCTTGATTTTTCCTTATCTGCGTCAGGATAGGTAGGAAACAAATCGCGTAGTTCTGCTGCTGTGAAGGATCTTAAATCGAGCTGGCGAAGTTGGTCTCCACTAATACTCTTGGCCAAATCCCTGTCTAATTTTTTAACTATAGCTTGAAGCTGCTCTACCTGAAGCGACGCTAACCGCTCTCCCGATTTCACCAGATCTTCATCTGGATAAGTAGGGAACAAATCGCGTAGTTCTGCTGCTGTGAAGGATCCTAGATCGAGCTGGCGAAGTTGGTCTCCACAAATACTCTTTACCAGATCCCCGTCTAATTTTTTAACTATAGCTTGAAGCTGCTCTACTGGAAGCAATGCTAACCGACAGATCGAATCCTCCAGATATTCATGTGGCCAGGCAGGGAACAATGCGCGTAGGTCTGCTGCTGTTAAAGATCCCAAATCGAGCTGGCGAAGGAGCTGAGGTGTAAGCCTACTAAACCGGGCCTTAACTTCAGGGAAAGAAAGAACATGAGAATTGATAAAGGAAAGGAGCTGTTCTTTTAAAAGTTTCGAAAGATCTATCTCTTTTGCTTGCTGCTCGGAGATAAGAGCCAACAAATCAACTGGTAAAGTGCTGACAATTTTATCAATATCAGAGGCAGGCACATTAAGAAAGTCGACATAGGGAAGAGTCAAAATGTCTTGATCTGAGGAAAGAGTAGCTTCTTTCTTAATCGAAGAGAATCTGTCGCGCAATATTTGTTGGAGACGAGATGACAAATCTTTGATTTGTCCCACTTGAAGAGTCAAAAGGATCTCCAATGGTTGGAGAAAGAGCAGATTCTGCTCAGCTTTCAGATCATAAATCGTACATGCACGAAGCACCTGCTCATCAGCACGACTCAGTTGCGCCCAAAATCCACCCTCAAAAACTGCATCATACGCTTGAATGTTGGCATCTAGATCAAATTTTTTAATTTTTTTTTCTTTTTTCTCTTTGGGCATGTGACTAAAATCCCAAAGAGAGAGTTTTTTTGCTTCATCTTCATAGGGGATGATCACTCCATTAGGCAGTGTAGTTGCAGACCAAGCCCGATGTTTTGGAGGTGGATTATTTATATATTCATAACACTTCTTCTGAAATAAAGCGTCCTGAACCAAGAAAGCCCCAACTTTATCACTAAATAGAGTTACAACCCTTCCAGCAATTTCTTCTAGGTCCCGCACAGCTATATATGAGATGGGCGAGCGTTTATCTTGCGCCCCACCCAATCCTGAAAATAAATCATATATGAGCTGCAAGACATCCCAGGCAATGTAGGGAATGGCAGAAAATTTTCTCGCGAGCCACCCATCAGAAACATGCTTTTTTTCAAAAGAATTTAAGGTGACATCTCCATACTGAAAATGGATTGGGTTTTTTCGCTCCTCTTTAGGAAGCTTATTTTCATCCGACAAAAATTTTGTTTCTTGAAGGACGGATGCATATTCTTTAAATGAAGGATCAATGTACATACCTACCGCCATGAAATAGATTGTTGTAAAAATTATTATATCAAAGTTTTAAGAAATTAATCTAC
>PMZB01000019.1 GCA_003170575.1 Chlamydiia bacterium
ATATAAAGGTTACTCGTTTCCATCTTTGCCGTGGAAACACCCTGCCATAGCGATATGTAATTTGTGTTCTTCACCATCGTCAGCAAGATTTCCTGCCATAATATAACCGTTGTTATAGAGCACCTTCATTGAAAGCATACGGTGGGGTTGATAGTTCTTTTTTAATTCAGTTACAAATTGATCAAGCGCGTCTACTGTATAATGACCAATATACTGTGGTTTATCCGTTTCGTCTAGCATTATCGGTGCAACTATTGCGTTTTTATCGTTAATTTTAACAATCATGATATCGTTCCTACTGGATTATATCGCGTCCTATCTCTAAACTCTGCGCGCTTGCCTTCCCCCCATCCAGACACGTCGGACAGGTAGCCAGTCACCCTAGAAACCTGCACGACAGAGTGATCTCCACATTCTGGGCAAATGGGTTCTCCACAAAGATCACAATACGCAACCGTGGTCATCACTTCGTGTTTACAGTCACAGTGATCTAACGGGCACATTATCTGTAAAAAAGTTTCTCCACATACGGGACATGGTTTTTTATCTACTATGGTGTAGCAAGTGTGGCATTTAAATTTCCTTTCATTTTCAGGTATTCTTTCCAGAACATCCCTCTTTCCAACCGGACCCATGCTTTTATATCTATTAAGTATCTGCTGCTTTTGTCGTTCTTCCACTCTAACACTTCCATAAAAATTGAGCCTTCTTTATTGTGTTCTGTAAGTTAATAAAGATAACGACTTAATCGAATTTTCGTCTACAATCATCGCATTTTGCACCACAGTTTCCACAAACTCTTTCTTGAGTATATGGTGGAGAATTCGACGAATCACAAGTTGGATTTTTACAGCATCTTTCTGGAAATAGTTTTGACATAGTTTGAATACACATAATTACTCGTCCTTCTGATAATATATCCCAAATCCAATACCAATTATAAATGGTATAACCATTAAAAGAAACACTTCTTCCAAATCGAACACGTTCAAAGTATAAGCGGGTTGCCACACATTAAATTGTGTAACGATGCACGCCATCACCGAACCGATAAATAAAGTCGCTATCCATAGCCACACGTGCCATCTTTTAAGTTCAAAATTCATCGATTATCAACTTCTAGAACGGGTGTTACTTTTGATTCTATTATACGCTTCAAGTAGTCGCAGTGGCATCTACGATCTGGGTCTTTGCACCAGCACATTAAACGTTTCGCTTCAAACAATTCCGAAATATCAAGATATCCACCCGTCTTTTCCATCCAACGGGAAACTTGATATTCCGTCAATCCACCGATACGAAGCATCATGGCAACAAGAGCTTTGTTTCCGGGAACTGTGATTGCATCCAGATAATCTTCATAAAGATCACAAACCTTGTCACGATCTTTTTCTTCCTGACCTACTCCCACGGCTAAAGCCTGTGGGGTTCTTAATGGTGCTCACCTTCGAGCAGAGCATCGTTTGGGGGGATCAGTGCTCCCATCGTACACATCGTTGTCTGTATACGAGCAACCATGTCTTTTTGACGCAACGCTATGTTGAAGGCGGCGTTAACGTCGGCATGATTTACGTGTCCACATACAGGACATACGAACCGTTTTCCGTTGCGGTTGCCTCTTGCACCGCACCTTGAACAATCCTGACTGGTGTATGCTGGATTGACGTAGAGAACAGGTACTCCAAGCAGCTTAGCCTTATACTCTACAAACTCTTGCAATTTATAGAAAGACCAACTGTGCAACGAATACTTGAACGACCGGTTCTGTTTCTTAGTATTTCGAATACCGGTTAACTTCTCGAATACTAATGCTGCGTTCTGCCGGACTGCCATTACCACCAGCTCTTTGCTGATCTTATGGTTCAAGTCCCGAACGATTCTACTCTCTCGGTCTTTTATCTTTTTGACCTTGCGATATTGACCGGATTTTTGTAGTGCGGTACGAATGTTTTTATATTTCGTATGGATATGCAACGCTGCTTTCCCCATCATCCGTACAACACCTGTGTCCGGATTCGCTGCTACTACTATATGTCCCGTCGTGTTTCGGTCAACCCCTATGAACTGTTGGGGTATCATCCCAGATTGTTCTTCTATTTCTACACTGAATGCTACATATTCTTCGTCAATCTCGGCTTGATTGATACTCTCAAACACTACCGGGATCAAGTTCTCCATATGTAGTTTCAAACACGAAATCCAAATTGAGTTTGTTTCCTCAAAATATTTAATCCCCTGTGCCGGTACGATCAAGTTAACCGAATGTACATTCTTAATCTTCTTTTGGCTTCCATATTTCTTCAATATCTGATTTGATATTGCTGATGGCAACCCGATATTCTTAACACTCGCCGATGACCTACTTTTCGATATCATCTTTTTATATTTTCCACCGGGGATACAATACCTCGTACAATAGTGTACCGGAACTACTACTGACTCTGCTACCTCAAACGCTTGCGCTAACTCTGTGCTAAAATCGCGCCCGTGTTTGATCTTGTAGGTCAATAACATCTTAATTCCTCTTCTGTTCCTCAATATACTTCTTAACAACATCTTCCGAGATATGACCGCAACTCTCACAATAATAACTACGTGTCCATAACGTCGGAAGTCTTGTTCTTAATGGTTCAAACTCCTGACGGAGTATTCTTGATGTATATCCTTTCAACTGCTGAATTATCCAGTGGGGACTTGCTGTAGGTTTACACTTGACAAAAACATGTACGTGATCCGGCATAACTTCACAGATAGCGATCTTAATATCGATCTCTGCTGCCTTTTGATTTAGCAACTCTTTTAACCGGTCTGCTATGTGAGCTTGAAGTACCTTACGCCGATACTTCGGACACCAAATTAAATGATACCCTATATTATAGACACACGTTTTTGAATGAGTCCATCGTTCTTTTGGCATGTATCTAACTATATGTG
>PMZB01000324.1 GCA_003170575.1 Chlamydiia bacterium
TAAATGGCTGTCAGCACATCTAGAGCGTTCTTTGTCTTCTGCCGATACGAGGTTTTCCCAAAGGGGCAAGAACAGGTGAGCCTAAGAAAACCATGCTTTTTCGCAAATGAAGAGATATCATTTTCCTTGATGTAAATAAGCGGGCGAATAATGGTCACACCATATTTGAGGAGGGTAATTTTAGGAAGCAGACCCGCAAATTCCCCTTTATGGCAAAGGTTCATAAGTAGGGTTTGAACGCTATCGTCCCGGTGATGGCCAAATGCGATCGTTGTGCATCCATGGGCTTTTGCCATATCAAAAAGCAGCTTTCTTCTGATGCGTGAGCAACTATAACATCCGTTGGGTTTGTAGTTAGATGGAAGTTCTGTAGTATAAAGAGGGATCTTTTGCTCCTCGCACATATTTTTGAGCAGGTTTTGGGATACTGCGGCTCCGCAAGAAAATTCTCCCGATACATGAAGGCAGATGAGCTCAATAGGCTGAGTTCCTTTTCCGCAGATAGCATTCAGGAGAGAGAGGAGTGTGATACTATCTTTTCCTCCGCTTACAGCAACAGCTAGACGGGAAATGCCTTCTAACATAGAGTATTCAAACAGGGCTTTTCTGGTGGCGCTTTCAAGTCTTCGGAAAGATGCGCTCCACGGAGGCATGGGTAAAGAAAACATAAAATCAGTGGAATTACTCTCAGGTTTATGACAAAATTATACCTATAACTTGCATGTGCGGTAAAGAGGTTTCTATGGACAAGATCAACCGGAATGATCCATGCCCTTGTGGCTCAGGGAAAAAATATAAAAAGTGCTGCGAACTGAAAGATCAAGAACGCAGAAAGAAAAAGTTCGAAGGCACTCGCGGCCTACGCTTCAACCCTCTTTTACAGCAAACCAACCCTGTCCGTTCACTTGCCAACCATGTCATTAAGCTAATGACAGAGCCTTTGGAGCAAAAACATAAAAAGGAAAGAGAAGCGTCTTCTCAAGAGGCTTCTGTTCCACCTGAATCTAAACCGCAATCGTATGGTTCTCTTGAGGAACTCATCGGCATTGAGGGCGGGCCAACTTCAATCCCAAAAGCATGACAGCTCAACCTTTTTGAGGTGTTTTGGGAAGAAAATAACCATCTTTTGCGGGTTTGCCTGGGGGAATCGCCCAGAATGGACAAGATCAACCGAAATGATCCATGGTGCTTGACTCAACTTATCTCCTAACAGGCAGCTGCGTAACGACCATGGGATGAATGTCTAGGTCGAACAGGCGCTTCTTTGTCTTCGAACGTATACCTGATTCTTTTGCCAAGGGCATCCATGAATTTTAAAAGCCTTTCAAGTGAAAACCTGTAAAATTTACCTCTCATTAGCGCAGATACTTGAGGTTGGTCAATTCCAAGCAATTTTGCAGCCTCTGCTTGGGTAAGTTTTCGTTGCTTGATGATTTTGACGATCTGAATAACAATATCGGCTTTCTCAAGACATTTTTCTGGGTTTGGCAAGCCTAAATCAGCAAATACGTTGCCAGAACTTGGTATGACTTTGGTTTTCATATTTTCCTCCCATTTTTGAGGTAATCCTTATTATGTACAAATGTACATATTTTGTCTAGGAATTTCTTAGTCGTCCCTGAAAAAGTAAGGATTTGCCACAGAAAACTATACTTAAATGTACCTTGCTTGAAAGTTGAAAGTTATTGTTGAGAAAAGCTTTGTAGCATTGTTGTCAAGCCCTTATGTTCGATGATTTTCTCTAAAGGCACTTTGTAGCGGAAAGTCCAATTGGATGGAGAAAGAGTTCCGGGCGTGTTGATGCGGTCAAGAGAAGGATTGTTCCAGGAAAGGTCCGGAAAGAGGGCTAGATATTCTGATAAAAGATTCACGTGAAACAGGCTTCCTGAAGTATGTGTCAGCTCTAAAATCTTCCTGCGAAGGCTTTTTGTGAGCCGTCTTGTGTAGGGGAGGTTGAAGTCTCTGGCCATTGTTGCGCATTCTTGGGGCGCTTCCTTCCACCAGCTCCCCAGGGTGCTGGAATCGTGCGTAGAGATAGTTGTGAGGCTCTCTGGCGAGAAGGATCGGGGAGGGATAAAAGACTGGTCTTTGTGCCACTTTCGTTCCCAGCGAAGAACTTTCATTCCAGGGATGCCCAGCTGCTGCAAGGTAGAGCGTACAAGGTCTGGAATATCCCCAAGATCTTCCCCTATGGGGAACATATTGGTCGCCTGGACTAAGGTTTTGAGGACTGTTTCCCCAAGACGTTTCCATTCTGGAGGTGTTTTGGGAAGAAAATAGCCATCTTTTGCGGGTTTGCCAGGGGGAATTGCCCAGAGCCGAAAGAACCCTACAATATGGTCTAATCGATACATGTGATAGAGCTCTTCTTGGGCGGTCAAGCGCTCTTTCCACCAAGCAAAATGCTCCTTTTTATGCTGCGGCCAGCGAAAAAGAGGAAATCCCCAATACTGCCCCTCGCGGTTATACATGTCAGGCGGAGCGCCTACAACTTTGTCAAAAGAAAAAAGGTCTTGGTGCCAAAAAACGTCTGCACTGTCTTTATTGATAAGAATAGGTATATCGCCGACAAGGTGGATTCCTAGCCGGTCTGCAGCGGCTCGAACCTGAGCAAACTGGGAAAAACACAGGTATTGGATAGCTTGCCAAAAGTGGATTTCTTTGGCTAAGGGCATATCGTCGCGGCAAAGCTCTGTTTTGTTTAGGTGAAGGGAGGGATCCCAGTCCCACCATGCTTTTCCTTGATGCGCTTTCTTGAGCGCTGAAAAAAACGCATAGGGCATGAGCCAGGATCGATGCTTCTTTATAAACTCATGAAACGCTTGGTTCTCCTCTATATGTGAAAGGTTGTGACTGAGATAGATGGAAAGTGCCGCCATCTTTTTGTGAAGCACTTCGTGGTAGGCAACTCTATTTGCCGGGTTCAGGGATTTGAGTTCCTGCAAGATCTTTTGAAAGGCAGGAAGCTCATTTCCTCCCATGGGGAGTGCTTCTAAGGAAAGATAGATGGGGTGGAGTGCAATCGAGCTTATGCACATGTAAGGACTTGGATCATCGCGCGTGTCGTTGAGGGGCAGAAGTTGGAGCGTGTTAAATCCAGTGCGTTTTAGCCATTCGAGGAGGGGGAGTAGATCGAGATATTCACCAATACCGCAGCTTGAGGCTGTGTAGAGACTGCTTAGGGGGGTGCAGATACCATGGTGATGGTAAATACCGATCTTTTTCCAGAGAGGGCCTGTAAGATACGAATATGCTTGCATCACCTGATCCCAAAAATGTTTCCAGGACTTCTTTCCACTCCAGCTGCGCCTGAGCGGTAGGGAGGGATTTCTCCTCGCGAAAGGGCATCTTTCCACTCGCGCGCTTTTTGGCAAAGTGTCTGAATAATATCGAAAAGTCTTTGTCCATGAACATCTTCAAAGGTAATTGTATCATAGAGAAGAAGGATGTCTTTTTTTGGCCCATAGCAAAATATGCCATTGCGTTGTCCTGGAAGACCATTTGCTCGAAGAGCTTCCCGAAAAACGTTTTCTTTATATTTTCCTTCTCCGGGATTTCCAATCTCGATAACTATATTTAGATATTCCCCAACTTTATCCGGAGATAGGTGTACAGCTAATTTATCAGGGAAGCGGATACGGCAAGCATTATGAGAATCAGGTGCCAGCTTTAACTTCATTGCTTGGCCAAGCTCTTCCAGAAGTGCTCCAAAACGGTCTGTAATCATGGCGCTTTACCTTCCTCCTGTTCTTCACTTTCTTGTTCTTTGCCTTTTTTCTTGCCTTCTCCTTCCTCTTCGTCCTCCTCTTCATACCCATGTTCATAAAGCTCATCTAGCTCTTCTTCAAGCTGCTCAAGAGCCTCGAGGATCGCTTTATAAATCTCATCTCTGTGCTGAATCGAGCGATAAAAGTGAAAAAGGGCAATTTCGCGCACAGCATCGCGCATTTGACTAAACACGATAATTTTTGCTAAGAGCTCCTTATCTATCCCAAGCTTTGCTGCAAGCTGCAACACTTTGTCCGCTGTTGGATATCGCTCTTGCAAAAGCGTGACGAATTGCCGTGACATGGTTTCAAAGGTAAGTGTCTCGGGCACGGGAAGTTCATTTTTTTGAAAAAGAAAATCTACAAGGCGCATTCTTCCCTTGAAAAACTGTAAGATGCCAAGTCCTGCTTGAAGGTTTCTCACCTCGGAAAGAAGCCTGTGGAGGAAGCCTGGAGGAATGGAAGGGCCTTGGGACTTTAGGTCTGTGCCCAACGCATGGAAAAGGTAGGCAAGCACCTTTCTCATTTCTTTGTAGTTAAATCGGTCGCCGAGCTCAAGAAAGAGTGAGATTGGTTCGCGCGGATTTCCTGTGATATCTCTGTACAGGTCTCGAAGCTTTGAAGGGGTTCCAAGACCAAGAGTGACGTACTTTTGCACCTCTTCGCTTATATTGCGGCCAGCTTTAATTTCCCTTCCTTGCTGGGTGTTGAGGGCGTCTTTGGCTTGGCGGACAATTTCTTTAAGATCGCCCACGGTAGTTGCAAGAAGAAAGTCAAGCGCTTCATCGGCAAGGCTTGGATCAGGATAAAACTCGGCAAGAAGTTTCAAAAGTTCATCTTTGTCGCGGCATTCTTTGGCTTTCGAGAGAAGCACCTGAAGGATTTGTGCTTTAAGCTCAGGATTTCTTTTCTCAAAGTGCGATGCTTGGTCGCGCACATCTCTATCTGGGATAACTTTCTGCCGTAGCTCTTCAGGTTTTTCCACTTTGTAAAGAACAACGGGGCGTTCCTTAATGCTTTTTTGTTCCTGAGCAAACCTTGCACCGATAATATCGGCAAGATCAGTCTCCTGTTCCTCTGCAATGTCGATTTCAGTTTCAACTTGTTCAGCAGTTTCAGCAATGGCAAGTTCCTCTTCCTTCTCCTCAAGAATGTGCTTTGCAGCTATTTCTGCCGCGCCTTCTGCTGGTCTGCCTGCTACTGAACCGAAACCCATCTTTTATCCTCGTTTATGATAACTGGATACGGCCAAGAGGCTGGATCCGTATCTCTGGCACTATCTCCTGATACGACACAACCGAGATATCTGGAAACTCAAGTTCAATAAGCTTGCGCACGAACCTGCGCACGTCGATTGCGGTCAAGACAACAGGCTGCTGCCCTCCGGGCGGAGGAGCAGTCACTGTATTTCGTACGGATTGAAGAATGAGTTGCACAGAGTCTGGGTCAAGAGCAAGGTAGGAGCCAGCAGAGGTTTGTTTGATCGCACCGCGGACAAGGTCCTCAATCTCAGGGTCAAGTACATACACAGAAAGAACAGACTGCCCTAGAGAGTATCGATAGCTGATATACCGTTTGAGAGAGGACCGAACGTACTCTGTTAAAAGAACAGGGTCTTTCTCAGTCTGGGCCCATTCACTTAAGGCTTCCAAAATAGTTCTTAAGTCTTTGAGGGAGATTTGCTCTTGGGAAAGACGCTTAAAGATATCTGTTAATTTTTGCAGGGGGATAAGCCGGGTAACCTCCCTAACCAAGTCTGGGAAGGATTTTTCCATAAACTCAAGCATGGACTTAGCTTCCTGGATGCCCAAAAACTCGTTTGCATAGTGTCTAAAGAAGTAAGAAAGATGAAGCACCATAACTTCGAGTGGATTCCAGTATTTGATTCCAGCTTTATCTAAGATCTCTTTGTGCTTATTTTCTACCCAAAGAGAGGGGAGGCCTAGTGAGTTTTTGTAGCTTGTGAAGGGCATGTTGTACCGTTTTAAGTTCTCCTCTGTTTCGTTTGTGAGGAAATGGCTTTCAATGATTTTTCCCCGAACTACTGGAACTTCGTTGAGGTAAATCAGATATTCGTCCTGTGCAAGGTTGGGAGAGTCTGTTCGTACGTGAACTCCGGGAAAGCGAATCCCTAAGTCTGCATAGAGCGCTTGGCGCATCTTAGGAATCATTTGCTCAATAAACCCTTGGGTTTTCCCGGTTTTTTGGATCTCAATACTTAAGGTTTTTCCGACCTCAAGGATGACGGGCAGGGTAAGTGAATAGCTGTCTACACCACCGCCAGAGATAACTTTATGTCCCTTCACTGGGGTATCAACTGCTGCAGATTCAATGGTGGCTGCCGCCCCTCCAGGCCCTGCTGTACTTCCTCCTCCGCCGCCCCCCGATTCAGGTTCGCGCTGTTCTGTAGACCAAAGCGAATATCCAAGCAGCCCAAAGCCAGATGAAAGCAGGAAAAATGGGGCGATAGGAAAGCCCGGGATAAGTCCAATTCCCATTGTGATGCCAGCTGCGATCATGACAGCTTTTGGCTGCCTGAGCATCTGGAGAGAGATCTCTTTGCCAAGGTTGCTTTCTTTGCCTTCAGTGGTGACCCGGGTTGTGACAATACCTGCTGTGATGGCGATAAGAAGGGCTGGGATCTGGGCTACAAGGCCGCCGCCAATTGAGAGAAGGCCGAATGTCTTGGCTGAATCCCCGGCAGTCATGCTCATCATGGCAACGCCAATAATTAGGCCCCCAATAATGTTTACAGTCGTAATGATGATACTTGCGATAGCATCACCCTTGACGAACTTCATGGCGCCATCCATAGCACCATAGAGTTGGCTTTCTTTTTGGAGGGCCAGTCGTTTTTCTCGCGCTTGGTTTGCGTCTAGAGTTCCTGCGCGCATATCTGCGTCGATAGACATTTGCTTTCCAGGCATAGCGTCAAGGGTAAATCTGGCTGCAACCTCAGCAACGCGCTCTGCACCTTTTGTGATAACAATGAACTGCACAAGAGTGATGATAATGAAGAGGATAGCTCCTACAACAAAGTTTCCTCCCATGACATACGTACCAAAGGCCATAACAATCTGTCCGGCATATGCGTGGAGCAGAATCTGGCGGGTGATACAAATGTTTAAGCCTAGGCGATAGAGCGTTGTGATAAGAAGCAAGGAAGGAAATATGGTAAGGTGTGTGGCTCCTGGGATATAAAGGGCGACCATGAGCAGTGTAATAGAAGCTGCTATATTGATCGAAAGCAGGTAATCAATAACCTGCGGGGGAATAGGCATGATAAGCATGGCCAGAATGCCTACCAAGGCTGCAGCAAGGACGATATCGCTTGATCGCGAAACGTTCTCTAATGATCGCTCACCTCCGAGACGAGCTGATATCCCGTCCAGAATTTCTCTAATTTTCCGCATAGCAAAACTACTCTTTTTCTATTGTTTCGGTATGAAAATCATACACGACTGACTATTCGACAACATAGCAAAGAGTGTGACTTTCATGACAAGAAAAATTTGCAAGGGATTAGACTTTTAATTGTTTTACTTGAGCTTCGTGTTCAAGCTCAGCGAGCCAGCGTATGATTTCAGCAACAGGTTCATATGTTTCTTCTGGGATATACTCATACAGTTTGGCTTTCTCCCAGAGAGTATGAGCAAGAGGAATATTGCGAACTGTAGGGATATTGTTCTTTTCTGCGATCTTGACGATTTGTTCTGCAAGAACGCCTTGACCCATAGCGAGGATAAAAGGACATGGGTCAAGTCCTCTTTCAAAACCTAGAGCAATCGCTATGAGATGAGGATTTGTTACAACAGCGGCTGCTCGGCCTACGCCTGCTGCAGGGCCTTCAGAATATGCGATTTCACGGGCAACTTCCCTTCGTCGTCCTTTGATTTCGGGGCTGCCTTCAGACTCCTTGTATTCCTGTTTGATCTCAAATTTTTCCATCATCATCTCTTTATTGAAGGTATGCTTTTGAAACATTAAGTCAAAGATAGCGACAATCCCAAAGAAAATACCGACCTTGACAACAACATCCCACAGAAAATAGATAAAAACGGCAATGGCAGTGGGCAAAGGCATTGATATGGTCTGGATAAGGGTGGGAATACTTGTTTTCACGACTCTGTAGACTAAAATAGAGGCTATGATGATCTTTGCAAGGGACTTAAGCAGCTCAACAATGGTTTTAAGCTTAAATTTGGCCTTCAAATTTTCAACAGGGTTGAATTTCTTGATATCAAATTTGAACACATCAGGGGCAAAGACGGGGCCAACAGTTAAAAAGGTTACTAACATGCCAATAGCGCACACCACCCCTAGAATGGGGACGCTTAAGATGAAAATAAGATAGATTGCATTGTAAAAAACGGGACCCAAAATTTCAAGGATGTGCGGATGTGTCACAAGGGCGAAGGTATCTCTCATGAGCTGGGCTAATTCATGATATAAATAGTGCGACATCACTAAAACAATAGAAATTGATGCGATAAAAGTAGCGGCTGCAGGAAAGTCTTGACTTTTCGCAATTTGCCCCTTCTTTTTCGCGTCACGAAGCTTTTTTGGTGTCGCTTTTTCGGTTTTTTCGCCCATAATTCCACCTTCCCCTCACTATCATTGTACCTCCTTATGGCTGCGCAGTCAATCAAGAAAAATGTTGAGTTTTAGGCACAAAGTTCCTCTCTCAGCTCGCAAAAAAAGGGTCTATTAGGCGATAGTAGGGAGCAATTTTCGGGCTCGGGCACGGGCAGATAGTTGGGGAATTGGGGGAAAAATGGCAGGATTGTCATGTGGAATTGTAGGGCTTCCAAACGTTGGAAAATCGACTCTTTTTAATGCCCTAACATCAAGCCGGGCGCCGGCTTCAAACTACCCATTTTGCACCATTGACCCCAATGTTGGGGTGGTAGAAGTGATCGATCCTAGGCTCCCTGTCTTGGCCAAGCTCTCAAAAAGCGGGAAAATCCTGTATGCTACGACGGAATTTCTTGACATAGCTGGGTTGGTTGAAGGGGCTTCAAAGGGAGAGGGGCTTGGGAATGCCTTTTTGTCGCATATTCGGGAAACAGATGCGATTGTCCAAGTCGTGCGCTGTTTTGATTCGCCGGACATCGTTCACGTGCGTGGCAAACTTGACCCCGTAGAAGACATTGAGATCATCAATCTTGAGTTGATTTTGGCTGACTTAGGTACTTGTGATGCCAATATCGCCAAGTACGAGAGACAAGCGAAGGTGAAGAAAGAGGCCGCTGTGACTCTCCAGGCCCTTCAAAAAGCCAAGGCCCAGTTGGAGGGTGGAAAGCCCATCAGGACCTTGGAG
>PMZB01000189.1 GCA_003170575.1 Chlamydiia bacterium
CCTCCAACCTTTCCCTAGAAAACAATCATTTAATTCACAAGTATTATAAAACAAATTATAATTAGGTCTATTATATACCAGTAAACATTTTCCAGAAGCATTGATGTTTGCTCATTTTCCACGAGATTATATGATATTACTCAATCCGTCCTGTTTTAATGTGAACGAAGTAAATGCTGGGGAGTATGTCTTTTGCAAAAAAGGGACCCAGATTTTTGCCGAGAAAAAAGGGAGTTGGACTTGGATCAAGGCAAATACCTTACCCTCTCGATGGGTTGGCGATTACCATCTTCAAGCCATTGCTGATGAATTTCGAAAGGTAGATTGCTGTGCAGAGAATGTGATCTTTCTATACCTCGGATACCGCATATTCAACCTAAAAATTGAAAAGTATAACAGTAAGAAAAAAACGGCCATTCCTCTCCTAAAACTATTGTTCCCCCCGTCTCCTGGCGCGACCAAAGTGGAAAGAACGCTTCATCAGGAACTTCTGCCATCTACTCCCCAAGGATCACAAGAACGAATGGATCAGTCGTCAAATGCGAAGCGCCTGGAGGCTATGTTTACCAAGCCGTGTCAGGCAGATGTTGATCGAGTGAATCGCTCAAGTGTGAAACAGCTTCAGTTACTGAACGACCCAAGGGCAAAGAATGAAGTGTATTCTCTGTGCTCTGCTCCCGTAGGTATCGAACATTATGCTGAGGGGGCATCTTACTTTTCTTATGATGCAGAAGGGATTGAAGATAACGGTTGGGGATGTGCTTGGAGGGCAATCCAAACTTGTATGAGCAGCTTGCCCCAGAAAGCAAGAAGAAGCTTTCTGGAGCTTTATGAGTATTTTGGTGACGAAGGCCACTTGCGATCGATATATCACTCCCGACATGTGCCCCACCCTCTTGAAAGGGACGATGAGCCCTTTACTTCTCAAAATTTCACACTTGGTTGGGCAACAACCTTTATGGGACAAATGGTTTTTCATAGCTTAGGACTGGATGCCGATTTACAAGTGGTCAATGGTATTCCTACATCGGAGGGCCCTCGGATGGTATTTCCAAACACATCTATGACACCCAAGGCTTTTAGAGCACGGGTGAAAGCTCATTTTGAGAAAAAGCCGGCTCTTCCCGTTATGATCGGAAATGATATAAGTGCTTTTGCCATCGTGGGCTATGGAGAGGATAGAGAGGACTCAACCACTTTTCGCCTCTGGATTGCCGATCCACACACGGGAAGAGGAGTGAATAGAAAAGAAAGTCCAGACGTTGGTTTGTACACGATCGAGTATGATAACGAGGGAAGAGGCGTCCGTACGAGTTTTTCCGAGTCCATGAGAAGGAAGATGTGTGATGGAGGTGGTAGTTTCGACGGCATATACTTGGGCTTTCAATTGCAGCGTTGGGCTGTTTTATTCCCCGGAGAGGCCGAACGATGACGGTCTTTATGCAAATTCACATCTATGAGTTATTTTTTTCCAGTCCCTTAATCCATCCACTCTACCATGCCGGTTCTTATATCATAGACAGCCGTCGCAATGCTAAGCTTCCCCTCTGCGACCAAAGATTCTATCTCGTGGCTCGAGGCAAGAAGATTCTGTTTTACCTGTAAGACGTTTGCTTTCACCACGGCCGTCGTCAGTTCATCGCCTTTCATGTCTGGATACTCTTTTTTCACCTGCACAGCAACCGGCTCTATCTGCATCTGGATCGCGCGAAGACTTCCTTCTAGCGGATGTTCCGATATCACAGCCTTCACCGCGCCACACTCCGTATGCCCCAAGACAACGATGAGAGGAGTATCGAGATGTTCGACTGCATATTCAGCTGAACCAATAACATCCGGATTCATCGCCACATTGCCCGCCACGCGTATCACAAATATATCACCAATGCCGCGGTCAAATATCAGTTCGACAGGCACACGTGAATCTGAACATGCGAGTACTGTGGCAAATGGCTTCTGCCCCCCTGACGCAACAGCCTCTCTTCGTGCAGCGCTCTGATTCGGATGAGTCAATTTCATCTCTACAAAGCGCTCATTGCCCTCTTTCAGCAAGCCCATTGGATCAAGAACGGCAACAGAGTGTCGCCCACTCATGACAAAAACACCGCCAACCATTACGCAGATAACCAACAGCGTCATGAAGATGGCTACCACTTTATTCTTTTTCATAAGTCTCCTCGTCTGGAAAGATACAGAGCCTATTTGAGCACTTCTTCTACTTTGCTTCAAATCAAAATTTCTGAACGTGTCTCTTCATAAAAGACCCCCTTCTTTTGTAGGCTTACCATGAAAGACACCCCGTTCTTTTATGGGCTTTCTAAAAAAAAGACCCCCTTCTTATGTTGACTTTAAATCCATCTCACAGGATAATCAAAATAGAATGTATGAGGAAGGGAGATCTGCTATGAAACGTGACCGTACCGCTTTTTTACAAGATTGGCTGCATTCCAAAGAGCGAAAACCTTTAGTCATTCGAGGTGCGCGTCAAGTAGGTAAGACCTGGCTTATTCGAAATCTCGCTCAGGTAGAACAGCATCGTCTTATAGAAATGAATTTTGAAAAACAGCCTGAGCTCAAGTCCTTGTTTTCCTCAAATAATCCTCGAGAGATTCTCCTCAACATCGCAGCCTCAAAAGGAGGCGCAATCGATCCTTTAAAGACAATACTTTTTTTGGATGAAATTCAAGCCGCTCCGCAATTATTAGAAAAATTGCGCTGGTTTCAAGAAGATTTGCCCGATATACCAGTTGTAGCTGCCGGTTCCTTATTAGACATTACTTTGGCAAAACATACTTTTAGCATGCCCGTTGGTCGAATAAGTTACATGTATTTAGAGCCTCTTTCTTTTGAGGAGTTCCTAGATGCGACAGGACAACAGGAGCTTCGAGTATACTTAGGCAAATACGATTGGCAACTACACATCCCTGAGGCACTCCACTCACAATTGATGAAGCTCGTTAAAGAATACCTCATAGTAGGGGGCATGCCCACAGCTGTTGTAAGCTGGGCCAAGGAAAAAGCCCTGGAAACGGTGAGTCAAATTCATATCGATCTGCTTTCTACGTACCGTGATGACTTTTCGAAATATAGGGGGCGTCTTGGTCTAGATCGTCTTGATGAAGTGATGCTCTCTATTCCTCGTCAACTTGGGAAAAAATTCGTGTACAAGGAGGTGAGTATTGATACAGGCTCAACCTCCTTAAAACAAGCTCTCGAATTATTGTGCAGCGCAAAGGTATGTCACAAAGTTGTTTCTACCTCTGCCAATGGATTGCCTCTCGGCGCAGAAAGCGATGACAGGTGTTTCAAAGTTATCATGCTTGACTGCGGCCTTTGTAGTGCATCCTTAGGGCTATCTTTACACCAATTAGGATCTATATCTGAAATCTCTTTTGTAAATAGCGGAGGCATGGCAGAACAGTTTGTAGGCCAGCAACTACGCACTATATTCCCTGCCTATATGTCGCCTGTCACCTATTATTGGCATCGAGCCAAAAAAGGAGCTGAGGCTGAAGTTGACTACATCATTCAGCATCAAAATCAAGTATTTCCTCTTGAAGTAAAAGCAGGTACAACCGGTACGCTGAAGTCGCTTCATCAGTTCATGAAAGAGAAAAAGAAAGAGATAGCTATACGAATCAACTCTGATCTTCCTCGAGTAGGTCCTATCCATGTGAAAGATTTTTCGGGAGCATCTATTGAATACACCCTTTTATCTCTTCCATTCTACCTTTTAGGTCAACTGCACAGGCTTATTCAAAGTCCCGCCTTACCCGCCAAACCAAGAAAGTACCTTACGATAGCCTGAAGCAACACTTTCCCCAACCCTTTCCCAAACTGAAATCTTGCGATATGGTTTTTCAGGAGGGAGAGGAATGACTTCATTGGATGGGTCCTTCCAACGTAGATGGCAAGAGATGATGCCAAGACGCTCAAGAAGAAAAATCATTCCTCGAAGAGTTAATTTCCCTTTTTTATCATGAACAAGGGTTTTAAGAAACTTTCTCTTCCTATCCTCCTCTATAGCCTGCACTGCAGTTTGATCTTTATTACGAGGGATTTTGAATTTTTTCAAAATCACATTTTCTGCCTCACTGCGTTTCTCTTCTTCTAATTTCCATGGAATTTTCTTTAGCTCCTCATAGACCTTGTCATACTTTTCCTTATTCCAGGAGGGAGGCATTGCTTCTTTCTGAAGATCAAGGTATTGGGCTCTTGTTTCATTGTTCTGGCTTACATATGGGATCAGATGAGTGAACAAAATGGAGTAGGGCGTATACGCCTGAAAAAAGGCGCTCCTAACCGATTCTTTATTATATTGTTCAGTTGTATACATGTCTTCAAAAGTGTATCGACCTCCAGGAATTCCAAGAGTCTCCCCCAAGTCATTATTGGCATGGGTCAAAGCATGTACACTATGAGCTTCTCCACAATTAAGCTCAGCAGTAACTCCATCAAAGCAAAGCTTTCGGAAATCTGCCAAGAAGCGTTCAAATATCCCACGCTGTGTTTCTACTAGCTCATGACAAATAAGAAGGTACTGGCTTTTCGCTGTCTGAAAATGCTGGGCGCCACAAAGATTGGAGGCCTGAAGAATTTCCTTAACAAATGAAAAAGCAAGATTAGGATTTTTGTGAGCAATAAGCTCAGCAGCAGCGTGTCTTAGACAAACCTCCATTTTAGCGTAAAATGCTTCTCGTTCGACCTCGTTCACGGGAACTCCATCAAACCACTTTTTCTCTTGAATATTCTTCATTAAAGTATCAAGTTGGTCTCTTAGTAACTCCTTTTCCCCCTTTGTTTCATCACAAAAGCGAGATTTGTTATATATACTATAGTACAAGGAAGCTGCATCTATCTTCTCCCAAGGAAGTGAATCAAAAACCTCATAAAGCGCCGTAAGAGGCGTGCCTGCCGGTGGCTTTTCTGGGAGCGGATGTTTATCAGTTCCCAAGTGCTCTGGATTAAGTCTGAATGAAGACATAAAAAATTCATCAATGCCAAGTTGAGGATATTTTTTTCTAAGAAAGGATATTGAAGCCTCAATCTCTTCTCGATATAGATATTTAGCAAGGTCGGTAAGTGGTTTTTGAAGAAGGAAACAAATTTCTACACTGTCGCACTTTAAACCCTTTGTAATAACTCCTTCTGTAATCTGGAACATAGTGTCAGCTAAAGCCTCTGAACCTTCATGTCCTTCCCACCTCAAAACTTCTTCTAAAAAATCAGGGATCTGAGTGCCTAGAAGCTGGCATCTTTTAGAATTAGCTCCCTTTGGGTGAAGAAGTGCTTGAAGAGGTGTTTGGGAAAAATGGTTCTTTGCTATTGGGTTGCAATAGGGGAAAAGGACTCGTATCAGATCTATGTTGCCAACCACAAAAGCAATATGAAGAGTAGTATTTTGCTCATCGTCAGTATATTCTGGGGGTATTTTCCCTTTTTCAATAAATTTCTTCGTGGACAACAAAAGGCCGTTTTGCACAGCTTTTAAGCATAATGCCCCATCTTTCATCACACATTCTTGTTCCTCAATAAGACGAGAAAGGCCTTCATCAAACATACGAGAACAAGCTTCATTCGCCAAATCAGAAATGTACGATGGATCAATGTTATAGAGATTCTTTGTAGAAACCCCTTTTTGAATAAGAGCTAGTGCAATATCTGTTTCTTTTTTTTCGCAAGCTAGCTGAAAAAAAGGTTCCAACCAAGATGGGGATACGGATTGAGGAATTCCCTCCTTCTTCAGTATGCTGATTACCTCATCGAAACAGCTAAACTCAAGAAAGACTTCAAGTTTTGACTTGTTTCTTCTTTTTGCTAGCTCAGTTGCAAGAATATCTAATGTTGTATTTATCTGGTTTGTCGCAGCCATCCTTTCAGCATATTTATTGACGTTCTTTGCCGCAGCATGGCCAAGCAGGGTTTGCGCTATTCTTGCAATGTTAAATGCTGCGGCAAGCTCAGCGTCTGGAAGTTCGAGCCTTACTTTTTCAATTAATTTCTTTACACATAACCCAAGATCATAAGAATAATGAAAAAACAAGATGTCCAGCAGGCGAAAAAAGAAATTTCTCTGTAGAAAACAGAGGCCTTGTGGCGTGGATGCCAAAAAGATCTTTTGGGTTTGATCGCATGCTGCATGCTGAGAAATCAAGGAAACAAAACTAACACTCATAAAAGACTCAGTAGAAAAGAGCTTACAATAGTTCTGCTGCAAGGGCAGCAAGTTCTGACCGTTCTGTTTTTTCCAAAAAGACTGAGGCTGCAATCGGGTGGTTAAAAAACTTCCCAAAGGCATATGTCAGGCCATTTGAGTCTTTATCAAGGTAGGGGTTGTCGATCTGAGTTGGATCGCCAGCCAGAACAACTTTCGTCCCTTCCCCAGCGCGAGACACTATTGTCTTAACTTCATGCGGCGTCAAATTTTGCGCCTCGTCAATAATAATGTACATTCTTGGTAAAGATCTACCTCTAATATATGTCATTGCTTCCATTTCAATCTTTTTGTTTTCCAGAACCCAGGTAAAAGTATCAGTCATTTCATCATTTTGCGAGGAACATAAAAGTTCAAGATTATCAAAGATAGGCTGCATCCAACTGGAGAGCTTTTCCTCCTTAGTTCCTGGCAGATACCCTATATCTCTTCCCAAAGGCACAATGGGCCGCGACACTAAGATCTTCCTATAGGTGGCATCATCAAATACCGTTTTCATTCCCGCAGCAAGAGCCAAAAGTGTTTTTCCTGTACCTGCCGGCCCAATTAACGTAACAAGCTTGACCTCATCTCTCAGAAGCGCATCAATCGCACATTTTTGCTCTATGTTTCTCGGCTTGATTCCCCAAAGCGATGGAGCTTGCACTAATTTTAGGAACATGTCATCTCCACCATGACAGCGAGCCATGGCGCTGGAGTTTTGCCCGTCAGTTAAAACCACATACTCATTTTGTTTGACCCCTGTTCCTTTTATCTGAATGCGGCCTTCTTTAAAAAAGGTATCTATTGCAATTTTTTCTACAGGAATAGCCCGACACCCACGTGTAAGGCTGTCATAGGACATCTTAAGATGCTCATAATCTTCTGCTTCGAGACCCATGGCCTCAGCCTTAAGCCTCAAGGCAAAATCTTTTGAAACAAAGATCACCCGAAACCCTTGCTCTTTTATGAGAAGTGCAGACAGTAAAATCTTATTGTCATTCGTTTGAACGTCAAACAATCCCCCTGCTTCCTTCTTCATTTCGATAGCAATGCGGATAACAGATTTTGAAGGCAGGCGAATCCCTGTGTGGATATTCCCAGAACCTTGCATCCGAATCTCTGAAAGCTTGCGAATAGTAGTCCGGGCATTTTTCCCAACTTCGCCTCCCGCTTTTTTAAGATTGTCTAATTCCTCAAGCACAGTAAGCGGGATAATGACTTGGTGGCGCGGGAATTTCAAAAAGGCTTCTGGATCATGCACCAGAACATTTGTGTCCAGCACAAATACTTTTTCTTCTTTTTTTTTGATTGGTGGCTTCATGCGACCCCTTTAGTAGAGCTTATTAATGATCTTTTTACCTAGAGGGTGATTTATACTCAAACAAATTGACTATATCACTCCTACACAAGTAGAGGAAGTCAAAGCAACAATTAAGACGGGCAGGCGGCTTTCGGACTATGAAAGCGAAATTCAAGAGACAGAGGACGCCAAGATGGCAATCCAGCTCGCTTACTATTATAGAGAAATAAAAGATACTGATGAGGCGCTCTCTTGGTTGTGTAAAGCTAAAAAGTATCTGGGAGATAAGAATTTAGGGGACCTCGTTGATCGTGATAGCTTTCTGTCAAAATATGAAACCACCCTTTTTTCAGTCACCATTGACTGGATGAGCAAATACTTAGAGACATAAACCTAATTCTTGCAAAACGCGCCTCGACAAAAAAAATGGATAAAACCTTTTAACATTATTTTGAGACACAAAGCTCAAAACTCCGCGAAGCAGGCCTTCGCGCCCATGACGCGTGCTTGGCACCAGGTTTTTTGAAAACTTTGCTACAGCAAAAACAAAGCGGTGTGTATATACTAAAGATAATCGAAAAGGTGCATGACATGAAGATCACTCCAAAACTTCTTTCTATCCCCCCTTATATTTCTACAGTCTGGGGAAATGTCTCTACTGTACGCGTGGTGGATGAAAAACTTGTTATAGCTATGAAGGATGGGACAACGTGCTCAATACCAGGGCTGCCCCAAGAAGTTATAGATCAGGTTTTTGCATGCCATACAGAGTATCTTGAAACGCCAGCCCTGCAAAAAGAAGAATTGGAAAATATCATTGAGGGTGTTCGCTCTGGATTTAAGGATCTCTTCTCCGTGATCGGAAAACTCGGGGCAAGCGCAATGGGTTCTATAGGAAAAGCCCTGGAACATGATCCAAAAAATGCCAATCTTCCTGAGCTGCCCCCTGAAATGGTGGAGAAGGTACGCCTTCTGTTGAATGTCATTTCTGAGGAAGACCTGCTGAACATGCCAGAAGCGCAACCTAACTGCAACTGCATGTACTGTCAAATCAATCGGATACTCCGCCAAGCTCTTGCAGAAAAGCATGGAGAAACCACTGACGTCATCGGGGAACAAGAAGAGCCGGTTGAAGAGAAAGAACTTCAGTTCACTCAATGGATTGTAGAACCAGTTGCTGATAAGCTCTACAAAGTCACTAACAAACTAGACCCCCAAGAAGAGTATCGCGTGTTTCTTGGAGAGCCCATAGGGTGCACCTGCGGAAAGATCCACTGTGAACATGTGTTGGCCGTTTTAAGAAGTTGATCTTTTCTTTGTGATCAGAAACTTTTTGTGAAATAACTTTTGTGCAAATTTATAGAGCTCAATATCCGCCCAGTTTCTCCTTGCTATATCTGCTAAAAGGTCCTTTGAATATTCTTCTACGATATCCGTCGTTGACTCCCCTCTAGGTCTGGAGGTGGGCTTTTCCCACCCCATCATCTCATACAATCGATAAATGGCTACTTGCAGCTCTTCCGTTATCCCTACAAAAAAGAAACTCTTTCTTAGGTTAGTACAAGCACTTTTAAGATGCTTCTCAATAGGAATGGTGGGATCTCTTGGATCAAGGCCCGAAAGAAACAGACACTGATGGTTATTCATTGTGTACAAGGGATCCCCTGGAGGAAGAAAATGCCCCTTACAAAAGATATCCTGTGATACATTTCGATAAACAAAATACTTCAACCAATACCGATGTTCACTCAGTACTCGCTTTACTGGATCTCGTAAAAATGTGATTTTTCTAGCAGGTATATTTTTGACCTGGGAATAAAAAATATGGCCCCAGATCAGTTTATATCTTGCAAACCAGTCTGGAGGCTTATCGTCTAAATCATAATAATAAAGGCCTGGAGGAGTTCTTCTGGAATATGCATCTGAATAAGGGGTGTCTTCTTTTGAAAACTTTTCTTGAAGTAAATGCCAAAAAGAAGTGCCCGCTGTCTTTGGTATATGAACAAATATGAGAGGATCCTCTCCTCTTCCAAATGTAGACAGAAATACAAGAACTGTAAAAACTATTGTTTTCATCTTTCTCGGTAAAAATTCTTTTTTAAAAAAACGATTCAGATCTTGACGAC
>PMZB01000309.1 GCA_003170575.1 Chlamydiia bacterium
CATATGGCATATCAACCATAGAACAAGAAAATTTTATAAAGATTTATATAAGCATGCAAAAAAATGTTCTTTCTCCATAATTCCTGATACACTTTTCCCTCCAGGTCTATCAATAGCTGTCCGCGAGCAGATCGTAATTGAGTTTTACTTAAATCGTGGCTTTAAGTTATACAATAGTAACCGCGGTGGCGGTGGTGGAGCCGCAAAGAATTAATAAGGTGATAATTATGGAACCAGTCACAAGAATAGATGAAGAACAGCCATTAAGCGTGGTTGCTGAATCAGTTCTGCCTGAAGAAATTAGAGTAAATTTGCTCTCCCTTCTTTTTTGCAACTCCATACCCACATTAGATATTGTGGCTCAGAAAAGAGAGGCGACTCTCAATGTTAAAGTCGTCCAGCTCCAAATAGCCTGCTTTATAGCGTCCGTTGTACTTAAGTGCTGGGGCCAATATATAGAAGATCAAGCGAAACAAGCAGAAATTTCAAAGAAAGCTGCCAAAGAATGCCGGCAACGAAAGGACGAGATAGTACACCAACAACTAATGGACCAGATAAAAAAGGAAGAGATACTTCATAAGAATCTTTCTCGGTCCTTGATTCTCTCTTTCTGAGGCCTGGAAGAGAAGAGAAAAAGCCCAAACAGCAGCCCAAAAACTCCCCAAAACAGAACTTCTTTTGTTATCAGGATGCCTGGAGAAAAGGAGTGTGCTGTTTCAATCACAATATCAAAATCCACATATCCCAGAAAGACAAGCGGACGAACTACCGGATTTATTCGATCGAGCGCATCTGTTGCCCTGCACAAAAAGAGATATCGTGCCTGCGCATTTGTCATGAGCTCGCCTTGACTGCGTATATCCGAATCTTTATGGAGTGAAAACTTTTCAATATATTGATCCAAGCTCTTGTCCGAACTTTTTGCAGCTTGGGTAATAAGCGTAAAAACTCGTTCTGCCTCTTTTTTATGTCCCTCAAGATGCATCCTGTACTGTTCCACAAACACTGGAAACTGGCAGAAGAGTAAAATCATAATCGCTATTGAGATTCCCCTTAAAATCTTCATACGGCATGCCTCTTTATTGCGTGGCTTATAATAAAGGTAATAGGCAAAACAATGGCCCACAAGATACCTATGAGCACAAGCGCAGAAGACTCATCTCTCAAAAATGTCACGGTTTTTGCTTCTATTCCCCAGAGGTAACAAAAAGGAACAACAAGAGCGCCAAGAAGAACAGAAAGAGTTAATCTCGATTCGAGCCACGAAAACGCATGCCAATAGGTAGATCCAAAACACGCCCATATGCCCAACATCCACCAGGAAACCCCAATCGGTAACGCATCTGTGTACTGAACCACATGAAGCTCGGTAAGAAGAATGTCATTGGCTGTCCCTATAAGCATAATAGAGGCAATAAGAAACAGTTCAGCAAGGGAGCGCTCGCTTACGAATGTAAGATGAAGCACAAGATACGCGCACACAATCAGGAAAAAGAGGAAAGAAAGCTGATGCAGAGCGGCGTAAAGACACCCAACCCAAATGATATAGAACGCAAAGTAATTGATAACCTTCAAAAGTAAGGCAAAGTACTGATGTTTTCCCGGCACGTATACCCTCTTTAAAAAAATCTTGCGCACAATTCAGTAAATTANNTATAGAGGAGAAAAACGGTTCAGATCTTGACGATTTTTCCGAAGTCTCGTATCCATAGATACCAGCGAGGAAAAATCGTCGAGAGATGAATCGATTTTTCCCTCTAGAACTGTAAAAGTTATTCCTGTACGATCCCTATAAGGACAGTACGTTTAAAACGGTTAAAACCATACGTGGATTCCGGAAAAAAGGTAAAGCGCTTATATGAAAAGATTCATGTTTTTTGTATACCAGGCGTTGTTGAACAATTGTTTGGAGGGTTTGTGCCTCATTATCCCTCTAAGCATAACTTGCTGGGCATATTCTGAAGATGATCCAGAGCTTCTGGGGTATCGAGCTACCTATCCCGAACAAATGCTGGATATAGAATACCTTGCAACATGTCCTAAGAAATGCCATCACGGCACGTTCTTTTTCTCAGATGCAGTTGCATCTATAAATAAGGTGATGTTGAAAAATGATCAAACCAAGTTCTCCTTCACAGGTGGGTTTCGGGACATATGCATGCACCTTGGCAAACATTTGAAACATGAGCAAACCCCCTATGGGATTGTTGGCTCATCGCTTGAATATTATGGAATGAACGGCTGGCAATGGAATGCGGATGCTTTCATTCAACCTGATCTTTGTTGGTTTGATCTTTTGCGCACAACACGGTACATAAGCTCTCTCCATGGAATGTATCAGCAATCAAAAGAATTGGGATATCACGTTGGCGCCTACGCTGAAACAGGGATGGGGGCAACAACAGTGCAGCCAATTATTGGAATTGACTATAAAAAAGGCTCTTGGATATATCAGGCGGTCTATCCTGTCAAAGCTGGTATTTCTTATATTGGACTGCCGCACCATATCTTTTCTGTTATGATCAGGTCCATCTATACAGCAATAAAAGTGGAAAAAGGGTTTTATCATCATCCAGCAGGAGCGGCCTATAAAGCAACAGGAGCCGAGGTTCGCTGGGACCTTTCTCCCAGTTTCACGTGGAATTTCTGGGCATCAATCGGCCACACCCTCGCAAGCTCACTTGATGTGGGAAACAAAAACTTCCACCATAGAAAAACTATTGGTCTTAAAGGAGCGCCGTACGCTCAGGTAGGGATCAACCTCGCTATTTAAAGTTATCAAGAAGGTATCGATTCCCGCGTTGCAGGGTGATTTTGGAGCCAGCTGCTATCTTGCACCTTTCTTTTTTCCCTAGTGTGGTCAAATAAAAGCATTCAGCAGAATGAGGAAGAATCGTGAGTTCTTCATCTGCATAGGCGTGTATAAGGACACGGCGGATAACTTGCTTTCTCCATTCAAGGCTAATAAGTGAAGAGGAGGAAAGCCGTTCACGAAGCAGATGTCCGCTTAAAGCTCCTTTTGGAAGACAGGGCAGAAGTGAAAGTGTAGAACCCTCTTGCTGCAAAAACAGGGACCTCATTAAAGAGGCAATTATGCCGTGGATAAGTTGTGAAGGCATATTCTCAGGAATCGGGCGGCCATATCCTAAATAGAGAACATCCTTTGATTGAGGGACAAAATATCCCTTCATGCCTGCGCGGAAATAAACTAAAAACGCCTCGAGGATATTCGCTCGGTCTTTTTCTTTGATTATGTTTACAAGATTTCCAAGAAGGGAGGGGCCTATTTCAGGAATAACCACTGGGGATGCAAGCTGAAACCACATGGGTAAAATTTCCAGAGGATCTTGCCTTTCTAGCATGCGATCAAGATTAGGGTCCTTGTTCACTCCAAGAAAAAGCCGCGGAGCGGCATATCGTGGAGGAGAAAAAGAGCCCTTCATAAGGAGCAGTTTTTCACCACGCTTGAGAGTTTTATTCTCACACACAAGCTCGCCCTTCAAGGTATTCAAGAAAATCCCTTCAGGCAAAACCTTGAGCTGATATCGAAAAAATCCTGATTTGGCATGACCTTGCACTATTGTGCGCTGGCGAAGAGTATCAAAAAACACTGTCCAGTCGCAGGAGTAGCACAGCCCTGGAAATGAAATAGATATAGTGGAGTTTTGGCAGGAATGAAGCTCGAGGCGCGTTGGGAAGATCTTTGCAAACACATCTGCCCCGGCAAGCCATGCCTCAATGCCGGGCGCATGGCTCCAAGGAGCTCTAAAGGGAGGTGGCACAAACTGTCGCAAACTCATCAGACCAACTCCCCTATCAATTCTTCATCTATGTGACCGGTAATTTTTACCTCGACCAGTTCATTTCCAGAAAGCATTCGTTTTGGAATTTTTACCACAAGATTGTGAGGCGTAAGCCCAAACAACCACTGCCCCTCCTCTCTACTTTCAGTCAAGATGGGTACACGCTTGCCCACAAAATCCTGGCGTACTCTTTGTGCGCTCAAGTCAGCAAGCTCCGCAATTTTAAGTTTTCTTATCTTTAGGACCTCTATGGGGACCTGTTCTTGAAAACGCGCTGCCAAGGTTCCTTCTCTTGAGCTATAGGGAAAAAGATGGACCTTCGAGAAATTCACACTTTTTATAACTTCGGCGGTTTGTTCTAAATCTGCTTCAGACTCTCCTGGAAACCCGACAATAACATCGGTTGAAAAAGCAAAATCAGATCGCTTGTCGCGCAAGCGTCTTACAATGTCCAAATACATCTCTTGCGTGTATTTGCGACGCATCTTTTTAAGCACTGCATTGGAGCCTGATTGGAGCACAAGATGCAAGGATGGACAAAAGCTTTTGAGACTCGATGCAACCTCAATAAACCGGTCGTCAATGTCGTTTGGATTGATCGAAGAAAGACGCAGTCGCTCAATTCCAGGAAGAGCATCTATGTCCACTAGAAGATCTGTAAGCTGAGGAAAATCCCCTACATTCACTCCTGTAATGACAATCTCTTTGTAGGAAGAGCCAAGAAGCCCACGTATTTCTTCGAGTATTTCATCTTTCCTCCTACTTCGTGAAGCTCCACGAAGAAACGGCACAATACAGTAAGAGCAAAAGCACGTACACCCATCTTGGATCTTTATAAAGGCACGTGTATGCCCTTCAAAGGTTGTGATGAATGGCGATGGTGGAGGCACATCTGGAAAAAGGGTTTCAAAAAACTTGTCCTTCTCAGTATTAGGAAGTATTGCTATTGAACTAGAAATGGACTTAAGCGAGGAAGGATCTTTTTGCGCTAAACATCCTGTTACCAGAATTTTTGCCTTCGGGTTGCGGTTTAAAAGAAGGCGCACAGCGTGCCGGGATGAGCTTTCTGCATTCTCTGTTACAGCGCACGTATTGACAACACAAAGATCTGCTTCTTCTCCTTCTTTGGCAGCAGTATACCCATGTGCCTCAAGCTGGGAGCGCATGGATTGGAGCTCATATTGATTGACACGGCACCCAACAACTTGGGTAGCATATTTTTTTTTATCCGTAACCATATACCTTAGAGTTTAAATCTAAGAGTATACAATGGTAAATGAAAAAAAGTCTAGAAATACAAAAAATTCTTACAATCGTCCAGGCGTGACAAATCCGGATTCATTGATGTCTAGTTGTTCATCGGCCACTGTTCGAAGCAATTCAAATCTCGTGATCTCTTCTTTCAGCACCGTTTTCATGAGTTCTCTAAAATTTCGTTCTTTTATCTTTTCATCCTCTTTTGCAGCTTCCTTTGCTTCTTCTCGTTCCTTATGCATCTCTTCTTCTAGCTTCTTGCTTTCTCGGGCAGATTCCTTTTGCATGGAGCGCGCCAATATCCGAATTGCTGCTGCTTGCACTGCAACCGCTACCTTAAGCCTCTTCATGGGTATCTGAGGAGCACTTCGAATCACTCCTTCCTGAGTAGTTTCTTTTGCTTTTGGAGCTTCTTTTTCTAGCTGCTCTTCAAGACATCCAGAAAGGTTAGCGGCAAGATTGTTCGCTTTATCTAAGTCTTTTTCGTTCATATGGTGAACCTTGCCAGCAAGTGCAGCTTTTATCTGAGAAGAAATCTGTGGATGAGATTTTAATGCTTCTATTTCCTGGGCGTACTTTTGAGGATCCGTTTGTTCCTTATGAAAAATGAAAGCTTCATTCCCCCAATAAACAATTTTTAAATTAGGATTATCTGGTGGAGTATATTCA
>PMZB01000270.1 GCA_003170575.1 Chlamydiia bacterium
TAGTTACTAACATGAAAAATTTTGTCGTTGTCAATAACCCACACAATTGGCGTCTTGATCTTCCAGAGGTAGATGTCGTGTCTGCGAAAAGCTATCTGACAGACCCCTATTTCTCAGATCAACGAAATGCCAAAGTTTTTAACCTTTGCCGATCCTATCGATATCAATCGATTGGCTATTATGTCTCACTATTGGCTCAGGCAAGAGGACATAAACCACTGCCATCAGTGCAGACGATCCAGGACATCAAGTCCCAAACAATGGCCAGGTTTGCTTCTGCAGATCTGGAGGAGTTGATACACCAAAGCCTTCAGCACATCCAGGCGGATAAGTTCACCCTAAGCGTCTATTTCGGGCATAATTTAGCTAAATGCCATGATAGACTTGCTATGAGCCTTTTTCATCAGTTCCAAGCGCCCCTTTTAACGGCGCAGTTTGTCTGGGTAAATGGCAAATGGCAGCTCCAGAATGTATCTCCGATTATTGCAACAGACATTCCGGAAGATCATTTTGAGTTTGTGGTGCAGACACTCAGGGACTACTTAAGAAAAGGGATCAATCACAAGAAGAAGGCAAATCTGCGCTATGATCTTGCCATCCTGTACAATCCTTCAGATAGATTTTGCCCTTCCAATGAAAAAGCAATCGCCAAATTTATGAAGGCAGCTGAGCTTGTAGGATTTGATGCAGAGCTGATTAGCAAAGATGATTTTTCTCGGTTAGCAGAATTTGATGCGCTTTTTATTAGAGAAACCACAGCTGTCAACCATCACACCTATCGATTTGCTCGAAGAGCGCTTGCCGAAGGGCTTGTGGTGATTGATGATCCTGAATCTATCTTGCGCTGCAGTAACAAAGTCTATTTAGCGGAGCTCATGGATCGGTATAAGATCCGCACTCCCAAGACACTTATTTTGCACGGGGACAATGTAGAGCAAGTTGGCCCAATGCTGGGATTTCCTTGTGTGATTAAGCAGCCTGATGGCTCTTTTTCTAATGGTGTGACCAAGGTTGAAACCCAGGAAGAGCTTGCCAAAATCCTGCCCGATCTGTTGGATAAATCAGATCTTTTGATTGCCCAGGAATTTGTTCATACGCCCTATGACTGGCGTATTTGCATTTTGGATGGGCAGCCTTTGTTTGCATGCAAGTACTATATGGCTCGCAAACACTGGCAGATTTATGAACGGCTGGAGAATGGAAAAACATTCTCAGGGAAATCAGAAACACTTCCTGTGGAGCTTGCACCAAAAAAGGTTGTTCGTACCGCTCTCCAAGCAGCAAGGCTTATTGGAAATGGCTTCTATGGAGTTGACATCAAGGAAGTGGATGGCGAGTGTTATGTGATTGAAGTCAATGATAACCCGAGCATTGATAATGGGGTTGAGGATGTCATTTTAGGCGAAGCTCTTTATATGAAAATCATGTTGGGACTTCTTTCAAGAGTGGAAAAGGAAAAGCATGAAAGATAAGAAATGGGGACTTTTCGAGCGATATGGTATTGAGCTCGAATACATGATCTGCGACCAAAACACGCTGAATGTTTTGCCCATAGCAGATGCCTTGATCTTTGAGATAGCAAAGGGCTATGTGAATGAAATTGCGGCTGGGGAAATTTCCTACTCAAATGAGCTTGCCCTTCATCTTATTGAGTTAAAAACAACAGAGCCAGTCAAAGACTTAAGTAAAGTTGCCGATCATTTTCAGGAACATGTGTCAAGGCTTAATAAGATCTTGCAAAAATTTAATGCATGCCTCCTTCCGACAGGCATGCATCCTTGGATGAACCCGCATACAGAACTTCGCCTGTGGACGCACGAGCAAAATCCGATTTATGAGGCATACCATCGCATCTTTGACTGCCGAGGCCATGGCTGGGCAAATCTTCAAAGCGCCCACCTTAATCTTTCCTTTTCCTCGGATGAAGAGCTAAAACTTTTGCATTCAGCGATCCGCTGGCTGCTTCCCATTATGCCTGCACTCTCTGCAAGTTCGCCTGTGGCTGACAATGAGATCACAGGATTTTGCGACACCAGGCTTGAGATGTATCGCAAAAATCAGATCAGAATTCCCTCCATCATTGGACATATCGTTCCTGAGCCAATAGCTTCTAGGGAAGAATATTTTCAAAAAATTTTGCGGCCAATGTGGCGCGATATTGCTCCTTATGATCCAGAATCTATCCTTCAAGAAGAATGGTTAAATTCCCGTGGAGCAATCGTTCGTTTTGACAGAAATGCTATTGAGATTCGCGTACTTGATACACAAGAAAGCCCGTTCTTTGATGTTTGCATCTTGAAAGCTATAGATAAGGGGCTTAAATACTTAGTGAACCGTCTGAGAAACAAGGAGATAGTTTACGACGCAATCCCCACAGAAGAGCTTTCTCGCCTGTTTTTGCGTGTTGTCAAACAAGGAGATGAGACCCTCATAGAAAATAAAGAATACCTTGATTTATTTGGACAAAAAGGGCCTATGACGGCGTCTGCCCTTTGGGGAAAGATTGCAGGAATGGATAGAAAATCCCTCTCGCGGAAGATTGCAGAAAAGTGGAACTCTTCTTCGTCCCAGGAGGAGAAGCGGCAGATCTACCAGGATTTAGCAACGTGCCTGGAAAGCGGCAACCAATATGGTGGGTAAGATTTCTTGGGTTGTCACGTGCGAGCATGCCTCTAACGCTGTACCTCCAAAATATGAACACCTCATTCCCGAATCTTGTCTTTCTACTCATCGGGGATTTGATATAGGCGCCGAAAAATATGCTCAAGTTCTTGCCAAAGAGATTTCAGGAAAGGTTTTTTTGGGGCTCTACACACGATTGCTTGTCGACTTAAATAGATCTGAGACAAACCCGCACCTATATTCAGAGTACACACAAACTCTCCCTATCTCCGAGAAAAAGAAGCTGCTCAAGCTGTACTACAAGCCTTTTCGTAAAAGGGTATTTGACTATATTGCGCGAGAAATCAAAGCTGGCAACAGTGTCATTCATCTTTCCTGCCATTCTTTTACTCCTGAGCTCCATGGGAAGGTACGTGAAATGGATGTTGGCATACTCTATGACCCGCATCGTTCAAAGGAAAAGGCTTTTGCTGAAAAATCGAAAACTGAACTACAAAAAGCTACCTCTCTTGCCGTGCGGCTCAATGCACCCTATCGTGGAACAAGTGATGGGCATACAACTTCCCTGCGGTTGAGTTTTTCTCAGCAACAGTATATTGGTATTGAGATTGAGATAAATCAGCGGCTTTTTACTAAACAAGTGTATCCTCTTTGGGAAAACGTTTGGTTTCCTTTACTCGTCAAAATTTTGAGGCAAAGCACATGCCCCTAAGTTCAGAGCCCACTGAGATCCCTCATAGGATTCAAATGGATATTGATGTATTGCCTCAACCTGATGAGACAACATGCGGTCCTACAGCGCTCCACGCCGTGTACAAGTATTTTGGGTTAGATCTTCCCCTCGATCAGATCATTAAAGAAGTACATAGATTCGAAGATGGAGGAACGCTCGCTGTGTGGCTTGGGTGTCATGCACTTTCTCAAGGATTTGATGCTGTTTTGTACTCATGTAACCTGCAACTTCTGGATCCCTCGTGGTTTTCTGAACCTAATGTGGACCTTGCGGCAAAATTAACAGAGCAGCTGAAATACAAGAGCGAAGACAAACTCAAGAGGGAAAGCCAGGCTTTCATGGACTTTATCAAGCTTGGCGGACATGTCAAACTTGAAGACGTCACGCGGGAGCTTTTGCGAAAATATTTAAGCCAAGGGCTTCCTATTTTGACTGGAGTAAGCTATACCTTTCTTTACCGCGAAAAGCGAGAAATCCCTCCAGAGCAGTACTTTGACGATCTCAAGGGTATTCCCACAGGCCATTTTGTTGTGCTTTCAGGTTATGATAGAGAAAAGAAAACAGTATTCGTCTCAGATCCCATGGAACGCAATCCCTACTCTGCCATGAAGTACGAAGTGCGTATCGACAGAGTCATCTGTTCCATCCTCTTAGGCGTTCTAACCTATGATGCTAATTTTCTCGTGATCCGCCCGAAAAAGCCGAAGAAGTAGCTGCTTATCCGATCGGATCATCTAACTTATTTTTGTACGATCCCTTATACAAGTGAAAAATCGACATTTTGCATTGCCTCTTTTAGAAAGCCGATGAAACCTTGTTTGGTCTTAAAATAATCCATTTTTTTCTCGGAGAGCACAACATCCTCAGGAGAATAAAAGTCTACTATACTTTCGCATGTATGAGCAGTCGGATAGGGGCTTGATTTTTTGGGTCCTCTTGTTTCTCTTATTTCTCTTATCAGCCTAAAGGTAATACCTCTTGGAGTCAATCCTGTTGCCCCTGTTGCCCACTTGAGAAATTGTTTTGCTTCTTCTTCTGACGCTTCTTTGGTGAGCCATTCTTTTACCCATTCTATTCGTTCCTTAAGTGGAAGGGGTAGAAAGGAAGGATCGAGATATTTTTCAGGATGGATGCTCGCAGCGATTTTTTCATTGGTCACTTCTCCTTGAACCCTATTTGAAAATATAGATGGGCTTATTTTCCTAAACGTGTCCCAGGTTTCTGGATCAAATCCTCCTTGTGCCAGCATGCCAAAGCCAATAGCTCTAATTGCCTCTAGATCCAATCCTTGATTTTGGATTGCTTTATCAATGGAATCATCAGTCACGACTTTCTTTAGAGTCTCCTGCAGATTATTTATAAGTTCGTTTTCTTCATCCGTCCGCTCAACAAGAGCTTTTTGGAGTACCTCATAAAGCTTTTGATAAATCAGAGCGTTATCCATCTGAGCAAAAGGTGTATTTTCCAAGTATGCTACAGTAGTACACATTTCCATTAAGTGAGAAGATCGATCATATACCTCTTGGAGATCATCAATTTCTTTTTGTGCACCTTGTTTATCTGATTCATTAAGCGTACGAAGAAGTGCGCGCTTTTCTTCTAGCTGGGTCTTATATGTACCAAGCTTGTCCCCAGGGATGAGTTGAGATTTGTCAAACCTTGGACCTAAAAGTCCACTGACATTTCGTTCATCTCGGCAAAAAGAGAGAGCAGCCAAACTTTGATTTGCCTTTCCCGATGCTGATTGTAAGAAAAGATCGTTTAATCTTTTTCGTGTCTCAGTTGATAGAGGCTGGGAACATTCATTGAAGGAAAGAGAGAAAACAAGTTTAAATAAGTCATCCGAAAAGTGTGCTCCTGTTAGGAGATTTGTATCGTAAATTCCTCGCAGTCCACTTGGGGACTCCCAACAGAGCCAGTAGGTACGACCTAGTGCTTCATATTCGTTGCGATGATCTCTTACATTTGCTAGAGACTCGCCTGGAACAGCTTTTGTAGTAGAAAAAGGTTGGAGCAACATATGTTGAGCAGCCCCAGTGAAAAGTTGATCAAGGTAGGCTCTTCGAACCCCTCCTCGATCAACGCCTTCCATATCAGTTAAATCATCGTTCAAAAATTGTACATCAAGATCTGGTGTTTCGCCAAGACTCTTCTCAAGAGAATCGCCTAAAAACTTAAGGTGAGGTAGTGGAAGTTGCTGAGGACTTCTTGGTAGGGCGGACACATAGAGTCCGTTATTTTCAAAAACAAACTTTGTGGAGCTTTCAAGGCTAAGAAGAAAATAAGCATTAAATATTTTTTTTCCTTCTTCAGGAAGTTCATTACTAGGGATGTTGTCTACTTCGACTGAAACTATTTTTCCCTCAGAATCAATTGTGAGGGACAATTTCCCTGCCATAGTCTTAGGATCTGCATCTTTCTCTTGGATGATAAACTGAAACCTGTCATTTGGTAGCTTGGCTGTATTCAGTGTATAAATTTTTCCGTCCACCGTAATATCTGGTGGCAGTTTTGTCCCTCCTGTGGATTCTGCAGCCGCTTTAAGGGTTATCAAATCTTGAGGGGTGAATTCTATATGTTCAAGCTCTGGCGGTGGTGTGAGCTTAGTTTTCGCAATTGTAGTGGCTTGTTCAAGCAATGTTTTGGTAAAAGCTTCTCGTATCGTACCGGATCTTTGCTCAGGTTTTTGGAGGAATTCTAATATTTTCTTGGCTTCTGATTTCCGAACATAGATAGTTCTCTCTTTCCCTTCAGACGTTACTTTCATTTCGAAAGCTTTCCCAAAGACCTTCTGCAGCTGCCCAAATTTTCCAGTCGCAATTTTATTGATTATTACATCGCCAACTTTGAACGTCTTAGCTTTTTCCTCAAATATTCCTTGAATAGGAAAAAATTCATTAGGTTGTTGAATTGGCCCTGCCATACAAACC
>PMZB01000059.1 GCA_003170575.1 Chlamydiia bacterium
GGCAAAGGATACCTAGTGTGTAAACTCTTATTAATGATGAGATTTTTCTATGTTTGATAAATTTACAAATCGAGCCAAACAAGTGGTTAAGCTTGCGAAAAAGGAAGCACAGCGAATGAACCACAACTATCTTGGAACAGAACATATTTTACTCGGGCTTTTAAAACTAGGCCAAGGCATCGCTGTAAATGTGCTCCGTTCGATGAATATCGATTACGAAGCTGTTCGGCTAGAAGTAGAAAGGCTTGTTGGATTTGGCCCTGAGATACAGCTGTACGGGGATCCAGCTCTTACAGGAAAAGTCAAAAAGGTTATTGAGTTTGCAAATGAAGAGGCTGCTGCGCTTAACCATAACTATGTTGGCACAGAACACCTTCTCTTAGGCCTGCTTCGACAAACAGATGGGGTGGCCGCCCAAGTTCTTGAAAACCTGAATGTCAACTTAAAAGAAGTGAGAAAAGAGGTTTTAAAAGAGCTTGAGTCATTCAACCTTCAGCTTCCGCCCTCTGCTGGAGGAGGTCCTTCTCCCCTCGGAGCCGGCGCTGGAGGCGCGGGACCAGCTAGGAGCTATGAGAAGTTTGGCTCCGCTTCCCAAGACAAACAATCAGCACTCAAGGCGTATGGGCTTGACCTTACTGAATTAGCCCGAGAAGGCAAACTGGATCCTGTAATTAATAGAAAGCTTGAAGTGGAGAGGGTGATCCTCATCCTTTGCAGGCGAAGAAAAAATAACCCTGTTCTCATTGGAGAAGCGGGCGTGGGAAAAACAGCCATTGTAGAAGGCCTTGCACACGCTATTGTGAAGGGAGAAGTGCCTGACATCTTACGAAAAAAGCGGCTCATTTGCCTGGACCTTCCCATGATGATTGCCGGAACCAAGTATCGAGGCCAGTTTGAAGAGCGCATTAAAGCTGCCATGGATGAGATTAAAAAGAGCGGCAATGTGATCTTGTTCATTGATGAGCTTCACACAATTGTCGGAGCCGGTTCTGCTGAAGGAGCAATTGACGCATCTAATATTTTAAAGCCCGCTCTTTCCCGCGGGGAAATGCAGTGTATTGGCGCCACAACGATAGATGAATATAGAAAGCAGATTGAAAAAGATGCGGCGCTGGAGCGGCGGTTTCAGAAAATTTTGGTGCAGCCGCCCAGCGTTGAGGAAACAATTAACATCCTGCAAGGGCTTAAATCAAGGTACCAGGACCACCACAAGTGCACCTACACAGACGAGGCGCTACAAGCAGCGGCAATACTGTCTGATAGATATGTTCATGGCAGATTTCTTCCTGACAAAGCCATCGACCTGATGGATGAAGCTGGATCCATGATGCGCATCTCTGTGATGCACCAGCCGCCAGATATAGTAAAGCTGGAAACTGAAATTGAAGAGACGCGTCTTGCTAAGGAAGAGGCTATTAGTAAACAAGAATATGAGAAAGCAGCCAAACTTCGCGACAATGAAAAATCCCAGAGAGAGCATCTACAACAGATCCGCACTGAATGGGAACGAGATAAAGAGCAGCATAAAGTAGCTGTCGAAGAGGAAGATGTTGCAACTGTCGTATCACGGCAAACAGGCATCCCAATCCAGCGGCTCACAGAAGAGGAGGCGCAGCGGCTCCTCAAGCTTGATGATCGAATAAAATCGCATGTTGTCGGGCAAGATGATGCCGTGGGGATAGTGTCAAGAGCTATTCGTCGAAGCCGTGCAGACATAAAAGATCCACGCAGGCCTATGGGGGCATTTCTCTTTTTAGGCCCCACAGGTGTAGGAAAAACACTTCTTGCAAAAGAGCTTGCAACAAATGTGTTTGGGGGCGAAGACGCACTGATTCAGCTGGATATGAGCGAATACATGGAAAAGTTTGCTGTCAGCCGTATGACAGGCTCTCCTCCAGGATATGTTGGGTATGAAGAAGGCGGGCAATTAACCGAACGGGTACGCCAGCGCCCCTATTCAGTTGTGCTTTTTGATGAGATTGAGAAATCACACCCTGATGTTGTAGATCTTCTCTTACAGATCCTCGAGGAGGGGAATCTTACTGATTCGTTTGGTAGAAGGATCGATTTTCGCAACACCATCATTATTATGACGTCAAATCTCGGCGCTGATCTTATTCGCAAGAGCACGGAGATCGGATTTGCAGCTAAAGAAGGCGTGCCTGACTATGCCACGATCAAGGAAAAGATCGAAGGAGCCATGAAAAAGCACTTTAAACCAGAGTTTTTAAATAGGCTCACTGATTTTGTTATCTTTCAACCGCTCTCAAAAGACGCTCTTGGAAAAATTATTGATATAGAGATGCAAAAACTTCAAGAAAGGCTTTCTAAAAAGAACATTACATTCACACTGTCGCCTGAAGCAAAGGAATTTCTCATCAATAAGGGCTATCAGCCTGAAATGGGAGCTCGTCCATTGAAGCGAGCCATGGAACAGATGGTCGAGGACCCTCTCTCAGAGATGCTGCTTGCCAATCCAAACAAACAGAGTAAGTGCATCATAACTCTTGAAGGGGAAAAGCTCGTCTTCAAAGAGGTGCCTTCTTCCCTTAGCACCCTTCAGAAATCCGAAAACACAGCGACTGCTGCGGTGTGAAAGATTTTCACAAAACTCACATAAAGTTCCTCTTTCATTGGAACTTTATGCGAGTTTTTCACCCCAAATCATAACCAATCGAACTAACGTGCAGGTCTTCTTGAAGCAGGGAGGTCCAACCAAACCCAGCTTTTTTTAGCCTGGCTTCAATATTCTGAAAGTAAGTATGGTTAAAATCTTTAGTTTCTATTTTCTCTCCATCCTTAGTCACAAGAAATTTGGTTGGAATTCCATCTTGCATGACAACGGCACAAACTGCCTGGTTTGACTCTAATCCCTTCGCCTGCTTTATTAAAGCTTCTCTTGCTGCTTCTTCCGATGGGAATTTCTTCATACCTTGGAGCTGATTTTTTACTTCTTCTATCTCAGCTTCCATTGCCGAGGCACCGAGATACCCACGGGTTTTTAACCCATCGCGAAGCTTCTCCAGAGATCCAAATGTTGGATACTCGGATCCAAGCCGAACCGAAAACCCTCTTTCCGAAACACCAATAGGGGCCTTTTCCTCGCTAAGGTACCCTTGGAGATAACATATACCCCTCCCGTCTTGAACAAAGGCATATACCTTATCATGGTCTGCTGGAGGAACCCAACGAACAGCCTGAGCTACTTTAAACGAAAGCTTCTGCTGGAGAAGAGCAGAGCGCCCGCAATTCCTTTTTGAATTGCTCTTTCTTCTCATCTGTGACGGGTACAGATGCAGGAGGGGTTATAGATACAGAGGGTTTTCCACCACTCGGTGCACCAGTGCCACTTGATGGGACGGGTATAGCGGTTAAAGCCACTTGACTTACTTGTCGTCTAAGAGCCTCCACATCAACAGGGCCACCTTTTATGTAGACATAGTGATTACCAACAATGCTTCCCCAAAACTGTAACCAACGTCGTGTGATTCCCCATGTTGTGTCATCATTCTTTTCCACTATCGAGAAATGGGAACGGACGTTTGCAAGAATTTCTGCAGCCCTCAGAACTTCTGGCGTATTTCCCTTTCCTTTAGATTCAACCGCCAAGGCATTCTCAAAGCGCTCAAATTTCGTACAAAAAACAGACGAAGGCGCTACAGGCGCTACCTTTTTGCCGCCCATTTCCCCGGGATGAGCCTCCTCAATATATTTTTCATGTACTTCTTGCATAGCGCTAGATAAAGTTGAGACTGTCATAAAGAAATCCTTACATTAAAAAGGTTATTCCGTGCAAAGGAACCCGTGAACTATGTCTCTCTGCTTAATTTTTACCTTAAATGAACAGGAGTATTTATATCAATAAATTTTTATAATTCTCTATTTAAACACTTCCTTTATGACAACATGGGACACAAACCGCTGCTCGCCATATTTACTTGTAAGAAGTTTTCTGTAGAAAACATGTTCACCATTGAAGGAGGAGGAATCTACCTCTATCTCCTTAAGAAGATGAATGGCTTTAGTACACTCAAAACCATTTTTCCAGCATAAAGTGTAGACTCCCATCTCCACAGGAGAGATTTTTATAACAACATCTTCAGCTGATGCCTCATCTGCTCGCGCAACATAAGGTTTCCCGCTTGGGCTCATCACGATTGCTTGCCAAAATCCTGTGCCTGTCCCAGGCTTAGAGCGAAAGATAATAGATATCTCTCCTTCGTTGGTCTCCCACATGCCAAGAGGACCTCGCTCTCCAGGAGCTCCGCGCGGCCCTTCTTGCCCTGGCGCCCCTGCAGGGCCTCTTTCTCCCTTTGGCCCCGCTACTCCTCTAGGGCCTTTTTTTCCAAAGGGCCCTTTCTTACCAGCTCGCCCCTTTTCTCCTCTTTTCCCATTATCCCCTTTTAAAAGCGCTCGTAACTTCCTGACACGAGAAAGCGCTTCACTCTTGCCTGAATATTTTTTCGGCCCATTCCATTTATACTTCAGCAGCTGCAAAAGCTCTCTATCCTCCTTCCTGGCCTTCTCAGAGGCACCAAGAATGGATAAACCACAAATCGCCAAACATAAGATATAGAAAAAAACTGAACGTACCATTGCTGTAGCCTCCACCAAGATAAGAATTTTCCCAAACATAATCAAAATTTTGGTATCCTTTTATAAGAGTGTTTAAGAAGTGATGTCAAGCAAAAGCTATAAACTGGGTAAGTAATGTTATTTCCTGAATACCTTGAGCCCTTGAAAAAGGAAGCTGAAAAGCTTTTTTTAGAGGGCAGTGTCGCTGAAATTATTTTTTCAGGGCCCACATATCAAGTGCTTGCAGCAAAAGATACATGGGTCTTTGTACAGCTCGACCCTGACAATCAAGTGAAAGACATCTTTTGCCAATGTGATCAGTGCCAAGAGGAAGGCGCTTGCGTGCACATGGCTTTAGCCCTCCTGGCTATCACCAAAGACGAAACTCTTCCTTTGCACATTCAATTCGAACATTCTCCATTTTTTGCAGCCTTTTCTCCCCTTACTCAAAAGGGGTTTTCTTTAGATGTGAAAAAAGAAAAGAACAAGCTCAGCATAGGGAAAAATGTCGCATTATCAGGCCCAGAAACCTGGCTCAAAGCTCTTTGTAAAGAGCTTTCACCAAAGGAGGAAACAGAAGAAACATCGATCAAGTTTTCTGATCTTTCTGAAGAAGAGATAGAGAACTGGAGAAAAGGAATCTTTTCTCAGCGCCTCAGGTTTGAGCTCTCTCCCTACGCAGATATTGCGAAAAAATTGTTCCTGTTTTCTTATTCCCACCCCCCTTCCTTCAAAATATCCATGCAGAAAAAACAAGCAACCCTTTCTATCACATGGACAGATCGGTCTCTTACCCTTACTCTTCTTACTGATGAACATCTCAGCTCGCTCCTTGATACCCTCCCCCCCGACAGAACAACGCCGCGCCTTTTCCCCCTAGGAGGGTTGGAGCTTGAAAAGTTTGAGCTTGATGAGAAGTCCCTGTCTTGCCAGATATTTCTTTCAGGGAAAAAACTTGAGCACGGAGAACCCATCGGCAAAAGCCACTGGAGTTACTCTCCTGAACATGGATTTATCAAAAAGCCTCCTCACACCAAAAGTATAAGCCTTTCTTCTCAAAAAGAAATCGTGGAGTTCCTCTCAACCCATGTTGCAGAAGAGGCAAAAGATGTGCACTATTCAATAGATGTAGACGCGCAAAAAGGGCTGACCCTTACCCCTTACCTTTTAACCCCGCACGACCTTGACAAGGCAACTTTCCTCAACTCATGGGTGTGGAAAGATACTTTTTTCAAAGTAAAAAATCTTCGCTGGCCAAAGAAAAAAGTGGCTCCTCATGATACTGAAGAGTTCATCACACATAATCGCCACTGGCTCAGCCTGTTTCCAGGGTTTCAGGTTCATGAATACCCTGCAAAACATGCGCTCTCCTATCATGTAGATACTACAGGCGCCCTTTCTTTCACCTCACGGGTTGTAAGCCAAGAAAAGAACTCAGGCATCGCTTTTGGAAAATGGTTCTACATAAAGAAGTCAGGGTTCTTTCTTCAAGAAAGCGCATCTCCATTTCCGACAGACCCTATCCCCCCGCACCGCGTCGCCGAATTTATGAGAAAACATGCTGATCAGTTAAGAGAGTTGCCTGGATTTTTCTCAGATCATGCCCCTATCCACAGTGTAGGGCTCGACATCTTTCTTACCAAAAAAAACCAGATCGAACTAACTCCCCAGTACAAATGGGATGACCCTAAGTATGAAGCAACTTCATTTTTTTATGATGACTTTGGGTATGTGCCTGCATTGGGATTCTTCCTCTTGCCCACGCTTCTTGCTCAAACCAATCTTATGAAAACAATTTCTCCCTCTGACAAAGATGCATGGGAAGGATTTTTCTTGGAACAGCTCCCTCGCCTAAAAACAGAATTTCACTGCACCGTAGATCCACGCCTTGAACCTCCAAAGGAGCTCTCATTAGTGTGCGACTCCCTTTCTGCTGAGGAAGACCTTAAGACCGCCCGCCTCCCCCACTTCTGGGAAGCTCTTTTTCACTGGGAAAGCGAAAAGGGGAAAGTCTCCTCACACGAGCTTATGAAGGCGTATATCAAAAAAATGAGGTTCTATCCCTCACAAGCTGGTCTTCTTGATCTTACCAATGAGAGGTTTGGCTGGCTCTCAAGTGTACCGCTTCTCAAAAACGCAATCACCCACCAGCTTGCCACAACAGACCTTCTGAAAATTCGAGCGCATGAGGAATTCCTCTTAGGCCAGGAAGTATCCTCTCAGACCCAAGGCATCATTCACCGCCTTCTGGATGCAGTTCCTCAAACCGAACCTACTCTTTCCGCCCTTATCTCAGAGCTGCGCTCCTACCAGCAAAAAGGTGTTGAGTGGCTTTGGTATCTCTACACAAATGGCCTCTCAGGCCTCCTGTGCGATGATATGGGTGTAGGGAAAACACACCAAGCTATGGGTCTTATCTGCGCAATAAATGCCCTAGCAAAAAAAGAAGGAAGAAAAGCGCATTTTCTTATCCTCTGTCCCACATCTTTGTTCTGGCACTGGAAAGAAAAGATCGAAACCGTCCTCCCACACCTCTCTATCTTCCCTTATGTCGGAGGCACAAGATTTGAGCAGGAGTTTCAGGAGGATGAAGATATCTTCCTCACAACATACGGAATCTGGAGAAATGAAGTTTCAGAACTTAAGAAAATACCATTCGAGCTTGCTATCTTCGATGAGCTCCAAATAGCAAAAAACCACGTAAGCCAAATCTGGGCCGCCCTCACCCAAGTAAAAGCCGCCATGCGCCTTGGTCTTACAGGCACTCCCATAGAAAATAACATCAGAGAGCTTAAGTCTTTGTTTGACCTGCTTCTGCCAGGGTATCTGCCAAAAACAACGATCCCTAAACCCATAGAAAAAAAGACCTCCACAGGGAAAAAAGAGCTGCTCACGCGCTACGCCCACCCCTTTATCCTGCGCCGCAGAAAACAGGATGTGCTGCTTGACCTGCCCCCAAAAACAGAAGAGATCCTCACAACAACCCTGCTAGGAGAACAAAAAGTCCTGTACAGACAAATCGCCGCCCGACAGTCCTCCCACATCGTACAACAGCTCCAGGATGAGACAACCCCCATCCCCTACATGCATATCTTTGCACTGCTCTCCGCCCTCAAACAGATCTGTAACCACCCAGCCTCATACCTGCGCGATGTGGAAAACTACAAAGAGTACGACTCAGGTAAATGGGAGGCATTCACAGAACTCTTAGAAGAGGCACAAGAGAGCGGCCAGAAAGTGATCGTCTTCTCCCACTACCTCGCTATGCTCGATATCATCAGCCTCCACCTTAAATCGAAAAATATCACCTTCTCCGAGATCCGCGGCAGTACAAAACAACGCGGAGAAGCCGTCTCCCGCTTCCAAAAAGATCCCGCCTGCACAGTCTTCCTCGGCTCACTTCACGCAGCAGGACTCGGTATAGACCTCACAGCAGGCTCTGTCGTCATCCACTACGACAGATGGTGGAACGCCGCCAGAGAAAACCAAGCAACAGACCGCGCCCACCGCATCGGCCAAACACGCGGCGTCATGGTCTACAAACTCCTTACCACCTCTACCGTCGAAGAACGTATCGACGAGCTCATCACCCAAAAAGCTCAGCTCTTCGAAGATATCATCAAGTTCGATGACCACCGCGTCATGAAACAATTTAACCGCCATGAACTCCTCTCCCTCTTAACTAACATCGACTCTGTCTAAGAGAAAAGAAGGGGAGGATCCTCCTCCC